>NZ_JBFUGW010000222.1:0-10564 GCF_056402735.1 Rhizobacter sp. P3_C12 | reverse complement strand
GCCGCCGCCAAGCAGCGTGCCGGCGCCGAGCAGCAGCGACAGGCCCAGCACCGGCGACATCCCGCCGCGCTGCGCGATCGCCGCGCTGGCGAGCTCGGGCAGTGCGGCCGCGGCCACCAGCGTCACGTTGACGTTCTCGTAGGTCAGGCCCTCGACGCTGCGCACGACCAGGTTCTTGACCGTCGGCACCAGCGTGGCCACGTTCGACTCGGTGCGGTGCTTGATGAACACCGACGCGCTCGACGGCTTCACATGCTCGGCCAGCGGGTCGTTGTTCGGCAGCACCACGTGCACGCGGGCCGAGACCACGCCGTCGATGCTGGACAGCGTCTTCTCGAGCTCCTGCGACACGCCGTAGATGAAGCGCACGCGCTCCTCGGTCGGCGTGGAGATCAGGCCGTCCTTCTTGAACATGTCGCCCAGGTTGGCGCGGCGCTCGGCCGGCAGGCCGTTGGCGCGCAGCACCGCGAGCGCGCGGCCCATGTGGTCGGTCTCGACCGCGACGTTCCAGGTCTTGCCGTCGGGGCTGGCCTTGGCGGCGTCGAGGTTGGCCAGCAGCAGCACGCCCAGCATGTCGTTGGCGTCGGCCTCGGTCAGCTTCGTGTAGACGTCCTGCTTGCAGCCGGCGAGCGCCAGGGCGCAGGCGGCGAGCACGATCGCGCGCAGCAGGAAGGCCGGGGGGGTGGGGATCGACAGGGAGGTCAGCACGGGGGGCTCCTTCGGGACCGCGAGGTCACTGGTTCTTCAACAGGGTTTGCAGGCTCTTGTTCGAGCCCTGCGTGATCGAGGTGGCGATCTGCAGCTTCAGGTTCGTCACCGCGACGTTGCGGCTGACCGCCATCGACGCGGCAACCACTTCAGATGCACCCATGCCGGGCGCCGCGGCGAGGAAGTTCTCGACCTGGCCTTCGACGCGCTGCAGGTCGCCCTGCTGGCGCTCGATCACGTGCTGGATCACGTTGCCCGGGTGGCCGGCCGACGAGGCGGCATGGTCGGTGCTGCGCTGCATCAGCGACTGGAAGTTCTGCTGCATCTCGGGCGTGACGGCCGAGGGCACGGGGGCCACGCCGTGTCCGGCGCCTTGCGTCGCCTGCGAGGCCAGGGCCTGCAGCGCCTGCTCGGCGGGGTTCAGCGGGGCGACGGATGAAATCGGGTTGATCATGGTTCGTCCTCGGTGGAACGGGTCAGCAGGCCAGGCCCATCGGCGGCATCATCGACAGGTGGCTGCCGCCATGGGAATCGTTCGTTGCCTTGCGGATCTGGCGACCGGAGGCGGATTCCAGCGCATCGACGATGCCGCGTGCGGCGGCGTCCGCCGGCAGCGCGATCGCCTCTTCGGCATAGGTTTCCCACAGGCCGTCCTGCTGCACGAACAGCGTGAACGACAGCATCGCCTTGATCACCGCGTTGGTCGGGTGCCTGTGCTCGGTGCGTTCCAGCAGCGAGCGGGCGCCGGCGAAGTCGCCGGCATGGATCAGGATGCGGGCCTCGGCCGCGGCAAGCTGCGGCAGGTCCGGATGCACCGCCGACATCAGCTTCAGCACCGTGGCGACATCGTTGCGCGGCGCGATCTCGCTCGCGAGCGAGTAGACCGCGGCGAACAGATCGGTTTGCCACTTCGGCAGCTTGCGAGCGGACATGGTCGAATCCTTCAGGCCAGTTCAAAGAGTCTGGAAAGGTGGCATCGCCGACCCGATGCCCCGGGGGTAGAACAGCAGAAAAGGGCGGACGGTCGGTCCGCCATGAATGGCTTACTGCGCTGCCGACTTGAACGACTCGCCGGCCTTCTTCATGACGCTGTTCAGACCGTCGTTGATCGACGCCATCATGTTCATCTTGGCCATCGCCGAGCTGGCTTGCATCTGCATCTCGGTCATGGCTTGCGCGTCCTGCACGGCGCCGTTCAGCGACTGGCTCGTGGTGCTGACGTCGCTCCCGCCGATCGAGTTCAGGTTGTCGCCCACCGAGTTGGAGGCGTTGTTGGAGACCGCTTTCGTCGAACCGGAGGAGACCGCGTTGCTGGCTGCGCCGGAGGCGGTGGTGCCGAGGTTCTTGCCAAGGCCCAGGGCGCCGGAGCTGGAGAAGAGGTTGAGCGGGTTCATGTCGTTTCCTTTCAGGGGTGCCTTGCAGGCGGGGTGCAGCCACTTGGCAGGCTCCTTGCGGGGCCTGATCGGGAGCGGGCTGCGTTGCTCTTTCGAATGGGGTGAATCAGGTCGAGGCGATGGCCGAAGCCAGCGCGCGTTGAAGGGAGCCGTCGTCCGGCCACATGCGCGACAGCGCGGCGAAGATCGTGTCGGCGTCCTGATCGCTGCCGTGCAGCAGGCCGAGCGCCATCGTGGCGGCCAGCTTGCGGACGACCTCGAGCTCCAGGGGCTGTGCGTTCATGCGGCAGTCCTCGGGGGATCAGGCGACGAGCTCGCGGCCGTGCGTCTTCTGCCAGGCCAGCAGCACGATGCGGCGCGACGCGGCGAAGGCATCGCTCACGAGCCCGGCGAAGTTCTTCTCCTCGAAGTCCGTCGCACGCAGCTGCATCTGCTGGCTCAGCGTCTCGGCCTGCGCGAAGTACTGCGCCAGGCGGCGCGTCTTGTCGCCGGTGGTGTCGCCGTTCACGGTGGCCTGCAGCTTGTCGAAGTCGGCCAGCAGGTCGGCGGGCGGGGGGGCGAGATCGGTGCTCATCAACGGACTCCTTGGAGGGCGGTCTGACCGTTGGTCAGCACCGCATCGGGGGCGACGGTGAGCACCAGGTGCTTCACACCGTCACGGGTTTCCATCACCGACACGCCGTCGGTCGACAGGGATGACAGGACGGCCGGGCTCGCCGGCTGCGGCGTCGCAGGCTCCTCGAGCACCGCGTCGATGCGCTTGACGACCGGCGACAGGTCGGCGGTGACGCGATCGATCGCGGCCTGCGTCGCGGCCACGTCGTTGGCCTTCACCGCGTAGCCGAAGACGCCGGCGCCGCGGTAGGTGATCTGCGCGCCGGGCAGGCCGATCGCGCTGCGGATCGTCTCGGCGACATCGCTCGCCACCGACACGTGCTGCTGCAGCGGGAAGCCGGCGGGTGCGGCCTTCAGCGCGGCGTTCACCGCACGCAGCTGCTCGGCGTCGTCGAGCAGGCCGTCGATGCTCAGCGATCCCTGGGCGATGCGCACCGACAGCCGGCCGGCGGCCACCCCGTCAATCGCACGCTGCAGCGCGGCGCGGCTCATCTCCAGCGTCGGGGCCGGGGCCTCGTTGGCCCGCGTGGCCGAGACCAGCCAGCCGGCGGAGACCAGCGCGATGATCACTGCGAGCGCGCCGGGGACGGCACGGGCAGGGCGGGCCACCAGCCGTTGACGGACGGCAGCCAGGCTGCCCGACGGCGCGACGGCGCGGGTTGCGGCCAGCAGCGCGGCATCATCGGGCCAGTCGGCGCCGCTGGGGCCGGTGCAGACGCGGACACCGCTGAAGTCGACCGGGACGAAATCATCGAGGCGAAGCCGCTGCGGGCTGCCGTTCGACCACTGTGCCAGCGCGACACCGTCGGCGCCGAGGCGCAGCGTGAGGGCCGGAAACTGCCAGTCGGCAATGGAAATGTCGCATTCATCTGCTTGTCCGATCGAATGGGTTCCTGGACTCAAATCTAGGTAGGCACCGGCATGCGTGCCGCTCAGGATGCGAAGGCGTTTGTGCGCCGGCGAAGTGCTCATGTCAGCGGGCTCCCTTGGTGTCGCAACCGGTGGCCAGGCCCATGGCCTGGGCCGCGCAGCCGGCCTTCGGCGCGGCGGTCTTGCCGGTCGCCTTGCCGGTCGCCTTGCCGTTCGTGTTGGCTGCCGTCCGCGTCGTCGACGAGGCGGTGGTGGCGGCCGTGGCGGTGGCCGGTGCGCTGCTGCCGGGCAGCAGCGCGGCACGCGGCGTCAGCAGCGGCTTCAGCGTCGGGATCACGTAGCCGGGCGACAGCGCGCCGTAGGTCGTCAGCGCGGCGACGGCGGTCGGGCCTGCGAAGCCGCGCTGCGTGCTGCCGGTGCGCGGCGTCGACGAGGACGACGGCGGCGGCGCCAGCGGTGCGGGGAATTCGGGCGCGGGCGCCGGCGCCGGTGTGGGGGCGGGGACAGGCGAGGGGGCCGGTGTCGGGACGGTCGGCGTCGCCGCCGCGCGGCCGACCCCGATCACCTTCGGCGTCAGCAGGAACAGCCGTTCGCTGCGGAAGCTCGTGTTCTCGTCATGGCGGAACGCCGCGCCGAGCAGCGGGATGCGCGAGAGCCCCGGCAGGCCGCTGCGGCCCTTGCTGTTCGATTCGATCGAGATGCCGCCGATCAGCAGGCTCTCGCCTTCGCGCACCGTGGCCTCGGTGCTGATCTCGGTCTGCTTGATCACCGGCACCGAGTCGACGACCGTGCCTTCGAAGTTGCCGTCCTGGATCGACAGCGACAGCCGCACCTCGCGGTGGTCGGCGTAGGTGACGATCTGCGGCGTCACCTGCAGCGTGGTGCCGGCCTCGATGGTGAAGAGGTTGGCGTCCAGGTTGCCGGCCACGCGCACCGAGGCGACGCGCTTGTCGGTCATGGTCGCGGTGCGGTTCACGGCACCCAGCACCTTGGGGCGCGCCAGGATGTTGGCCTTGCCGGTGCCTTCGAGGGCGCGGATGCGGGCCAGCAGTTGCTTGCCGGCGTTGCCGACCAGCGTGGTGACGTTGCTGCCGGCCAGCGTGCTGCTGCCGGCGGTACCGGGCTGCCCGCCGGGGGAGCCGGGCGACACGGTCAGGCGGGTCACGCCGTCTTTCGTGAAGGTCCAGTCGACGCCGAGCGATTCGAAGGCATCGCTGCTCACGTCGATGATCGAGGCCTCGATCTCGACCAGGTCCTGGGCGATGTCGAGCTGGCGGATCAGCGTCTCGTATTCGCGCATCCGGTCGGGCAGGCCGCGCACGATGATCGCGTTGGTCGCTTCCTCGGCCTGGAAGAACGGGCGCTCGGCCTCGGCGGGCGTCAGCGCATCGCTGCTGCCCAGCTGGTTGGCGCGCACCTCGTCGTCGCGCTTGTTCGCGTTGCTGCCGCCGCCGGTCTCGGGCAGCTTCAGGCCGTAGGTGGCCTGGGCGGCGCGGGCCTTGTCGGCGCGGCCGACCAGTCCGTTGACGGCCCCCTTCAGGGCCTGGTTGCCGCCATTGGCGCCGCTGCCGCCGCCGTTGTTCGAGAACAGGCTGTTCAGCGTGCTGGCCAGGCCCGGCACCTTGGCGTTGCCGAACACGCGGTCGCCGGCCGTCGCGAAGCGCAGCGGGAACACCTGGATCGATTTGCCGACGCGGTCGTGGCCGTCGCGCTCCAGCTGCTCGAGCACCGTCGAGACGAGCTCGATGTGGCGCGGCGGGCCGTAGGCCAGCAGCGTCTGCTGGCGGTCGTCGAACTTGAGCGGGAAGCGCGCATCGCCCAGGCCCAGCGAGCCGAGCATCGAACGCACCTGCTGGCGGTCGTAGCCCCGCATGCGGAACACCCGGCTCTGCATCGCACGGGACGGGTAGACGAAGAGCGTCGTGCCGTCGAAGTACCAGATGACGCCGTAGGTGCGGGTCATCGCGTTCAGGAAGTCTTCGGGGCGGGTGTTGAAGTTCGCGTTCACCGAGCCGTCGACACCGGAGTCGACGACCACCGGGATGCCCTGGCTGGCGGCGAAGTCCTGCAGCACGTCGGGCAGCTTCTTGCCGTCGGCGCGGTAGACGAAGCGCTTGCCCGAGAAAGGCGTCGCGTCGGCGGCAGCGGCGGGCTGCAGGGCGGCGAGTGCGGCGGCGGCAATCAGGGTGGTCAGGAATCGCACGGCTTGTGTCCGGTTTCGTTGGCTGTCTGTGCCGGGTCTCGGCGTCGACTGCATGGATGCAAGTGTGGGCGGCGCACCGAGGCCGGAAGGGGCCGGATGCGAAGCCGCGGACGGTGCCGCGAAGGCCTGGCAGGCCCATTTTTTGAAAGCGGTTTCGAACGAACGTTCGCGCAGCGTGTAAGCCCGATGAAAGCGAGGTAAGAACCGAGGTGAAAGCAATTGCGAGAACGGACACGCGAGTGCTGCTTTTGTCGTGTAGCCTTGCATGGCTTCGCGTTCACACATGAACCCTCCGACCCAGCTCTCCAAGTACGCGATCAACCAGGTGATCGGTGAAGGCGCCATGGGCGTGGTCTACAAGGCCACCGACACGGTGCTGCGCCGCACCGTCGCGATCAAGACCCTGCGCCGCCCGCTGGTGGAGCAGGGCGGCGGCGGTGCACTGCTCGCGCGCTTTCGCAACGAGGCGCAGGCTGCGGCCCGCCTGATGCACCACAACATCGTCGCGGTGCACGATTACGGTGAGCACGAGTCCGAGCCGTACATCGTGATGGAGTACGTGCAGGGCTCCACGTTGAAGGAGCCGCTGCGCCGCGGCACGCGCTTCGACGATGCCGACATCGTCGGCCTGATGGCGCAGCTGCTCGACGGCCTGCACTATGCGCACGAACAGGGCGTGTGGCACCGCGACATCAAGCCGGCCAATTTGCTGTGGACCAACGACGGGCGGCTGAAGATCGTCGACTTCGGCATTGCGCGCATCGCGACGATGGGCTTGTCGCAGGTCAGCTCGACGATCGGCACGCCCGGCCACATGGCGCCGGAGCAATACGCCGGCGAGCAGGTCGACCGGCGCGTCGACATCTTCGCGGCCGGCGTGCTGCTCTACATGCTGCTGGCGGGGCGGCCGCCCTTTGTCGGCAGCAACGAGAACGTGATGTTCCAGACGCTGAGCAGCGAGCCGCTGCCGCCGTCGCGGGTGCATGGCAGCCACCGGCCGCAGTGGTTCGACCCGGTGGTCGCACGCGCGATGGCCAAGCGGCCCGATGACCGCTTCGCGACGGCGCTGGAGTTCAAGCACGCGCTGATGGCGCAGGCGAGCCAGGCGCTCGGGCTGCCGCCGATCGCGGCGATGGTGGAGGCGGGCAGCTCGTTCATCGAGCTGCAGGGCGCGGCGACGCTGCCCGACCCGCGCGCGAGCGACTGGCAGCGCGGCACCTTTGCGCTGGACACGCAGCCGAAGCCGGCGCGGCCGGCGGCATCGACGCCATCGCACTGGCATTCAGAAACGCTGCAGATGCTGGAGTCGGAGCTGGCGCAGTCGATCGGGCCGCTGGCGCGCGTGCTGGTGCAGYGCGCGGCGCGCTCGACGAGCGACCTGATGTCGCTGCGGCAATCGCTGGCCGAGCAGATCGACACCGAGGCGGGACGCGATCAATTCCTGCAGCGCACGCGCTCGCGGGCCAGTTCGTTCGGCACGCTCGGTTCGGGCGGGGGCGCGGTCGTGGCGCGGCGGCGTGCGGCCGACGACACGCTGCTGGGCGACCAGGTGATGCGCGTGGCCGAACTGGCGCTGACGCAGCACGTCGGGCCGGTGGCACGGATCATCGTGTCGCGCGCGGCCTCGCGTGCGTCATCGCGCGACGAGTTCTTCCGGCTGCTCGCGCAGCATGTCGACGATGAGGATGAGCGCGAGGAATTGATGCGCACGCTGGAGAGCAGCTCGGCGGGGCGCTGAAGCCTTCTTCTTGTCGGAATCCGAACGAGCCTCGCCATCGAATTGCGATGGATCTCCACAATTCGCGCCGTGAGGCCCGGCAGATTGTCAACAACTGTTCGCTGACCTCAAGAGGTTCTTGTCACGGTCATTTCGTTCCGGTGTAATTCGCCCACTCCGCAGTCGATCCACTCCCACGAAGAGGGTGCGACGGCGGACAAGTCAAGGTACGCAAGGTCATTCGGAGGAATGCAATGTCGAGCAGATGGGAGCGCCTGCGGGCGCTGGCGGCGCCATGGGCGTGTGCGATGGCGAGTGCGGTGATAGGGGCGATGCTGTGGGCAATGTCAGTGCCGGTGCAGGCCCAGGCGGGTCCGGGGTGGAACCCGAAGTCCGGGCACCCGGTGTCGGCCTGCTGGACGCCCACCGGCCGAGGGTTGCCGGCGAAGGTCTGGGGCGACGCGACCGGCAAAGGCCTGGACCTGGCGGCGGTGCTGGTCGAGGCCGGTCTCTACGCAGCGGACCTCAACAACTCGGTGCCGCCGAACTGCCACGCGAAATGGGTGAGCGGGCCGAACCCGCGGCTGACGGTGGAGGCAGGCACCATCGGCGGCTCGTCGTCGTCGTTCTATGTGGACGGCATGTGGACCGGCGACGATCGAGGGTCTTGCCCTGGGCCGGGCCCGTACGAGGTTCTGCAGTATGCGGCGGGCTGCGTCTGTTCCAGCAGCGGGAACTCGGCCAATGTGGGGTTTGGGGCTGACGCGCAGTGCTACTGCCGCGGCAACCAATGGTGGTCCGAGAAAACGCAGTCGTGCGAAGACCAGCCCGACGAGATCTCGCTGCCGTATGCACTGAGCCCGCCGCCGCCGGAGTGCGAGGTGTGCAAGGGCAACCCGATCCAGCCGCTGCGCGGCGTGAAGCGCGAGGTGGTGGACACGGGGCTGGCGATCGGCAACACGACGCTGCAGTTCATCTACGACAGCAGCGGCAAGATCCCCGTGGTGTGGGCAACCCCGCCGTCGGGGGGGACCAGCCTGGGGCCGCGCTACGGCCTGCTGGGCAGCCCGCTGTGGTTCGGCAACCTGCGCCGCAGCATGGGCGCGACGACGGTCAGTGCGGGCACGGCGCCGTTGCTGCCGAAGCCGACGCAGATGGATCGAGGCAACGGCGTCGTGCGCACGTTCACGAGCGTGGCCGGCGGCCCGCCGACCGCGGAGCCCGGCAACGCGGACCGGTTCGTCCCGTTGCCCGGTGGAGGCCTCGTTTACACCGACAGCATGACGAACGTGCAGGAGACCTACACGAGACAGGGTTCACTGCAGACGATGGCGTGGCATGACGGCACGCGCATCGACTTCAGCTACAGCGGCGGCGCGACCCCCACGAGCGTGGCACCGGGCTCGGGCCTGCCGATCCAGGCGGTCGACAACCGCGGGCACCGCCTGGACTTCGTGTACACCACCGGGCCGGAGGGCAGCGCGCGGCTGAGCACGATCACCGATGTGAACGGGCAGGTGACGACGCTGGGCTTCGACGGGCAGAACAACCTGGCGAGCATCACCTGGCGCGACGGGACGAGCAAGACCTTGCTGTACGAGCGAGCGGACCTGCCGTGGGCGTTGACCGGTGTCAGCGACGAGCGCGGCCTGCGCTACGCCACCTTCGGCTACGACGCGCAAGGCCGTGCGATCAGCACCGAGCATGCGGGCGGGGTGGACAAGTACGCGGTGAGCTATGGCGTGCCGCCGAGCATTCGGGCGACGGAGCAGCGCGACGGTGTCTTCGTGGCGCGGACCTATGACTGGATCGCACCGCAAGGCATGGTGATGACCGAGCCGAGCGGGCAAACCACGACCTGGAGCGCGCTCAGCCTGAACGGCAAGAACTATTTCAGCTCGCAGACCCAGCCGGCTGGGGCGGGCAGCCTGCAGAGCAGCCGCAGCCAGGCGTACGACGCGAACGGGAACATCGCGAGCCGGGATGATTTCAACGGCAAGCGCAAGTGCTACCTGAACGACCTGGTGCGCAACCTGGCGCTGGCGGCGGTCACCGGGGTCGACCAAGGCCAGGACTGCGCGGCGGTGACAGCAGCGAACGCCCCGCTGCCGACTGGTGCGCTGAAGACCAGCACGCAGTGGCACCCGGACTGGAGCCTGCCCATCAAGGTGGCCGAGCCCGGGCAGATCACGATCAACGTCTACAACGGCCAGCCGGATCCGCTCGCCGGCAACGCCATCGCGAGCTGCGCGCCGGCTGAGGCCACGCTGCTCGATGGCCGGCCGACAGCGGCACTGTGCAAGCAGGTGGTGCGGTCGACGACCGATACGGACGGGCACCTCGGGTTCGGCGCAGCGCTGCAGCCGGGCGCCATCGACACGGTGCGCACGTGGACGTATGACGCGACCGGCCGGGTGCTGACCGCGAACGACGCCGATACCGACACGACGACCTTCGCGTACCACGCCGAGACGAACGCCGACCACCAGAGCAGTGACCTCAAGTCGATCACCACCTCACTCGGCAAGGTGACGACGTTCGACCGCTACAACCGCTACGGCCAGGTGCTGCAAAGCACCGACCCGCAGGGGATCGTGACGGTGAACACCTATGACCTGCGGCAGCGCCTGCTGACGAACACGGTCGGTGGCGAGACGACGACGTATGCGTACGACGCAGCGGGTCAGTTGAAGAAGGTGATCTTCGACAACGGCACATGGGTGGGCTTCGACTACGACGATGCACACCGGCAGATTGCAGCCTACGACAACAAGGCCAACCGCATCGACTACGTGCTCGACAACGCCGGCAACCAGACCGACCAGCACGTGAAGGATCCGGCAGGTGCGCTCAAGCGTGGCCTGGCACGGGTGATGGACGTACTGGGCCGTGCGCAGCAGAGCAACGGCAGGGAGTGAGAACATGAAGAAGACGATGAAGCACAACCTGATCGCCGCGGGTGCTGCGGCCTTGCTGACCCATGCAGCGACGGCCCAAGTTCCTCCTCCACCGGTGTCACCGACGCCAGTGGCGACGTACGAATACGACGCTGAGGGC
>NZ_JBFUGW010000221.1:0-10573 GCF_056402735.1 Rhizobacter sp. P3_C12 | reverse complement strand
GCTGTGGGGCCGCTTGCCGGAGCTGATCGGCACCGACGGCGAATACGTGCGCAGCGGCCATTTCAAGATCGCGCGCAGCGCGGCCGACATGGCCTCGCTGGAGCGCTACCGCACGATGACCCAGGGCTTCGACCTCGAGCTGGAGCTGATCTCCGGCGAGCGCCTGCGCGCCCTGTGCCCGTGGCTGGGCGCGAAGGCGGTCGGCGGCTCGCTGTGCCGTGAAGACGGCCAGGCCAACCCGCGGCTGGTCTCGCCCGCGTTCGCGCGTGCCGCCGAGCAGGCGGGGGCCGTGGTGCTGGAGCGCACGCCGGTCGACGAGGTGATCGGCGACCGCAATGGGTTCACGCTGAGGTCGGGAAACACGCTGGAGGTGCACGCGCCGCTGCTGCTGAACTGCGCCGGCGCCTGGGCCGGGCAGCTCGCGGCGCAGTTCGGCGAGCCGGTGCYGATGCACTCCGGCCACCCGGCGATGGCCGTCACCGAGCCRCTGCCGCACCTGATGGACTGGAGCCTCGGCGTCGAGGGCGGGGGCATCTACTGCCGCCAGGTGGCGCGCGGCAACCTGGTGCTGGGCGGCGGCGCGGGCCTCGCGCTCGATGCCGACCGTGCGCGCTCCGAGCGCGACGCGATCACCACGCTGGCCGGCCAGGCGATCGAGCTGATCCCCGCGCTGCGCGATGCCCAGCTGATCCGCACCTGGAGCGGCACCGAAGGCTACCTGCCCGACCGCGAACCGGTGCTCGGCTGCAGCCGCACGATGCCCGGGCTGATCCACGGCTTCGGCTTCGCGGGGGCGGGCTTCCAGATCGGGCCGGCCGTTGGCGAGGTGCTGGCCGAACTGGCCCGCGACGGCCACACCAGCACGCCGATCGCCGCGTTCGGTATCGAGCGGTTTGCCGCGCCGCCGACGCCCTCGACGGCCTCCGCGCCCGCATCACATCCCGAGTTGTCTCATCGTTGAAAGGATCGACCATGCCAAGCACTTCCTCGCTCCGTGCCCGCCGTCACCTGCTGGGTGCCGCAGCCGCCGCGGCCGCGCTGCTGTCCGCCGGCGCTGCGCACGCACAGGCCAAGACGATCTACATCGGCATGAACGGCGGCACGATGGAGAAGGCGTACACCCAGTACGTGTTCCCCGCCTTCGAGAAGATGTACGGCGCCAAGGTCGTCGTCGTGCCGGGCACCTCGTCGGACATCCTCGCGAAGGCCCAGGCCAACAAGGACAAGCCGCAGATGCACGTGATGTTCCTCGACGACGGCATCATGGTGCGCGCGATCGGCATGGGGCTGTGCGAGAAGCAGCGGCCGAGCCCGGCGCTGAACGACCTGTACCCGGCCGCGCGCTTCAAGGGCGACATGGCCAGCGGCGTGAGCCTGGGCATGACGGGCCTCGCCTACAACAAGAAGATGTTCACCGAGAAGGGCTGGGCCGCGCCGACCTCGTGGATGGACCTCGCCGACCCGAAGTTCAAGGGCAAGGTGGTGTTCCAGTCGGTGTCGTCCTCGTCGTTCGGGCTGCACGGATTCCTGATGTTCAACCGCATCCAGGGCGGCAACGACAAGAACGTCGAGCCCGGCTTCAAGGCTTGGCCGGACAAGATCGGCCCGAACGTGCTCGAGTACATCCCGAGCTCGGCCAAGCTCTCCGAGATGGTGCAGACCGGCGAGGCCGCGTTGTTCCCGCTGACGCCCACCGCGGTGGCGGCGCTCAAGGTGAAGGGCATCCCGGTGGAGTACGCGCAGCCCAAGGAAGGCTCGGTGGTGCTGATGGTCGGCCAGTGCGTGATCGCGAACAACAACGAGCCCGAGCTGGCGCAGAAGCTCGCCGAGTTCCTGCTGAGCCCGCTGGCACAGGCCAACGTGCTGCAGTACGGCAGCCAGATCCCGACCAACCCGAAGGCGCCCGCGGTCGGCGAGGGGGCCACGCAGGTCGCGCAGATCTCTCAGTGGATGAAGAACGCGGTGACGCTCGATTGGGAGAGCATCAACGCGAACCGGCCTGCATGGAACGCGCGCTGGAACAAGACCATCGAGAAGTAGAGGGTCGACAGAAGGCGGCGTCAGATAGAGAAGTCAGCGCCGCTCGTACTGCTGCTTGCCGAACAGCGCGTTGCGGGCCTTCTCGTCGTTGAGCGGCTTGCGGTGCTCGGCCAGCACCGCAACGCCGCGCTGCACCGCGGGGCGGGCGGCGATCTCGTCGAACCAGCCCTTCAGGTGCGGGAAGTCGTTCCAGTCGATGCCCTGGTTCTTCCACGAGCGCAGCCACGGGAAGATCGCGATGTCGGCGATGCTGTACGCCGGGCCGGCGATGTACTTCGACTTCGCGAGCCGCTTGTCCATCACGCCGTAGAGGCGTTTCGCCTCGTTGGTGTAGCGGTTGATCGCGTACTCGATCTTCTCGGGCGCGTAGATGCGGAAGTGATGCGCCTGGCCGAGCATCGGGCCGACGCCGCCCATCTGGAACATCAGCCATTCGAGCACCTGGTAGCGCTCGGTGGTGCCGGTGGGCAGCAGCTTGCCGGTCTTGCCGGCGAGGTACATCAGGATGGCGCCTGACTCGAACAGTGAGATCGGCTGGCCGTCCGGACCATCGGGATCGACGATCGCCGGGATCTTGTTGTTCGGGCTGATCGCGAGGAATTCGGGTTTGAACTGATCGCCGGCCCCGATGTCCACCGCCGTCACCTTGTACGGCAGCCCGCACTCTTCCAGCATGATGTGAACTTTGTGGCCATTCGGCGTGGCCCACGAATACACTTCGATCATCTTGTCTTCCTCAGGTCGACTGTCTGCAGCACGGGCGTGCTGCGTGGATGCGACTCTAGTTCAAGCACGGCCTTCATGCTCGACGCGATCAAACGACTGATCTCTGGCAAGCCCGACGGCCCGGATTGGCGGGCGGTGTCGGAATGGGCCCGCGAGAACAAGATGGCCTTCAAGCGCGTGCGCGAGGAAGAAGGCTTCGTCATCGACGGCGGCATGGACAGCAAGCCGTGGCGCCTCGAATGGGGTTCGCCGCAGCGGCCCTACATCGAAGCCCATGAACTGCGGCTGCGCATGGAGCTCGGCCTGCCGCCGAACCTGCAGGTGCTGCTGCTGTCGCAACCCTTGCGCGAGACGCTGGAGCGCCAGACCTTCGAGCGCTTCACCGAAAGCACGCAGACCGTGATCGACGGCGCGACGCCGGAAGAGATGCGCTGGCTCGCGATGTTCGCGAAGGTCACGTTCGCGGCCTCGAAGGCGGTGCGCATGCGCTTCGGGCTGGTCGGCAACACGCCGCAGGTGGCGGCCTCGTGGGTCGAGGGCGCGCTGGCACGGCAGCTCGAAGACGCCAGCGGCAACCTGCTGGCGCAGGAGCCGCCGTTCGTGCTGATGCTGTTGCGCGGCCGGGTCTACCTGCGCATGCAGCTCGCCGATCCTGATCTCGCGTCGGTGCGCCAGGCGGTCGGCCTGTTCGAKGTGGCCGTGCTGCAGGCGGTGCGGGTGGCCGGCGGTGTCGGCGCGGGCGAGGGCGCTGCCAGCGGCTGGCCGAGCACCTCGTCGACCGCGTGGCAGACCCAGTTGGGCCCCGACGATCCGAAGGATCAGTCGAGGCACTGACGCGTCACGCGTAGCGGCCCAACTCCATCTTCGCGATGGCATTGCGGTGCACTTCGTCGGGCCCGTCCGCAAAGCGCAGCGTGCGCGCCGCCGTGTAGAAATACGCCAGCGGAAAGTCATCGCTCATCCCGCCGCCGCCGTGCACCTGCATCGCCCAGTCGATCACCTGGCAGGCCATCGAGGGCGCCACCACCTTGATCATCGCGATCTCGCCCTTGGCGGTCTTGTTGCCGGCCACGTCCATCATCCACGCCGCCTTCAGCGTCAGCAGCCGGGCCTGTTCGATCTTGCAGCGCGCCTCGGCGATGCGCTCGCGCGTGACGCCCTGGTCGGCAATCTTGCGGCCGAACGCGACGCGCGATGACGCCCGCCGGCACATCAGCTCGAGCGCCCGCTCGGCCAGCCCGATCAGCCGCATGCAGTGGTGGATGCGCCCCGGCCCGAGCCGGCCCTGCGCGATCTCGAAGCCGCGGCCCTCGCCGAGCAGGATGTTGCTCGCCGGCACGCGCACGTCGGTGAAGGTCATCTCGCAATGCCCGTGCGGCGCGTCGTCGTACCCGAACACCGGCAGCGGCCGCACCACCTTCACGCCCGGCGCATCGGCCGGCACCAGGATCATCGACTGCTGCGAATGCCGCGGCGCCTCGGGATCGGTCTTGCCCATGAAGATGTAGATCGCGCAGCGCGGGTCGCCGGCGCCCGAGATCCACCACTTGCGGCCGTTGATCACGTACTCGTCGCCGTCGCGGCGGATGCTTGATTCGATGTTGGTCGCGTCCGACGAGGCCACGTCGGGCTCGGTCATCGCGAACGCGCTGCGGATCCTGCCGTCGAGCAGCGGCTCGAGCCAGCGCTTCTTGTGCTCTGCCGTGCCGTAGCGCACGATGGTCTCCATGTTGCCGGTGTCCGGCGCCGAGCAGTTGAACACCTCGCTGGCCCAGGGCACGCGGCCCATCAGCTCGGCCAGCGGCGCGTACTCCTGGTTGGTGAGACCGGCGCCGAGTTCGCTCTCGGGCAGGAACAGGTTCCACAGGCCTTGTGCGCGCGCCCTGGTTTTCAGCCCTTCGATCAGCTGCAGCGGCGTCCAGCGCTTGCCGGCGCGGGTGTTGGCCTCGATCTCGGCGTTGAAGGCGGCCTCGGCCGGGAAGACGTGCTCGTCCATGAAGCGGGCCACGCGGGCCTGCAGTTCCTGGGTGCGAGGGGAGTAGCTGAAGTCCATGCTCGGGTCTCCGGGGAGTGTTCAGGTGCCTTGTCAGGCGCCTTGTTGTGCGCGATGTTGGGCAATTCGCCAGCCCATCTCGGCCAGCGGCCGCGCGCCGGCGCCGGCCTGGCGCGCCTGCGCACTCGACGCGGTGCCGTCCTCGACCCGCTTCGCGATGCCTTGCAGGATGCCGGCCATGCGGAACAGGTTGTAGGCCATGTAGAAGTTCCAGTCGGCCATCACCGCCTGCGGATCGGCGCGGCCGGTGCGCTCGCAGTAGCGGCGCACGTAGTCGGCTTCGCTCGGGATGCCGAGCGCGGCCAGGTCGAGCCCGCCGATGCCGCGGAACGCGCCGGGCGGGATGTGCCACGACATGCAGTGGTAGCTGAAATCGGCCAGCGGGTGGCCGAGCGTCGAGAGCTCCCAGTCGAGCACCGCCAGCACGCGCGGCTCGCTCGGGTGGAAGACCAGGTTGTCGAGCCGGAAGTCACCGTGCACCACCGACACCTGTGATTCGTCGCGCGCGCTGGCCGGCATGTGGGCCGGCAGCCACTGCATCAGCTCGCTCATCGCGTCGATCGGCTGCGTGATCGAGGCCTGGTACTGCTTGCTCCAGCGCCCGATCTGGCGCTCGAAGTAGTTGCCCGGCTTGCCGTAGTCGGCCAGGCCTGCGGCCGCGACATCCACCTGGTGGAGTGCCGCGATCACGCGGTTCATCTCGTCGTACAGGCGGCCGCGCTCGGCGGGTTCGAAGCCGGGCAGCGATTGCTCCCACAGCACGCGGCCCGGGATGAACTCCATCAGGTAGAACGCGCGGCCGATCACCGATTCGTCCTCGCACAGCAGCAGCATCTCGGGCACCGGCACGGCGCTGCCGTGCAGCGCGCGCATCACGCGGAACTCGCGCTCGATCGCATGCGCCGACGGCAGCAGCTTCGCGGCGGGGCCGGGCTTGGTGCGCATCACGTACGAGCGCGACGGCGTCACCAGCTTGTAGGTGGGGTTCGACTGGCCGCCCTTGAACTGCTCGACCTGCAGCGGCCCGGCGAAGCCCGGCAGCGCGGCCTGCAAGTGGGCCTGCAGCGCGGCGATGTCGAACGCATGCGAGTCGGCGACGGGTTTGGTTCCGGTGTAGGCGTCCATGCGGTCGTGTCAGCGTTCCAGGGTCAGCGTTCGAGCGTCAGCGCTCGGAGATCGCCAGCAGCTTGTCCTTCGACAGCACCACCAGCCGTGTCGGCTCGATGCGCACCGCGCCGTCGCGCTCGAAGCCCTTCAGTTCCTGGTTCACGCGCTGCCGCGACGCGCCGAGCAGCTGCGCCAGGTCTTCCTGCGCGAGCTGCAGCCCGATGCGGATCTCCTGGCCCTGCTCGATGCCGTAGCTGCGCGACAGCAGCAGGATCTGCTTGGCCAGCCGCGCCGCGAGCGGCATCGTGTTGAGGTCTTCCACCACGTCGAACATCAGGCGCAGCCGGCGGCAGTTCAGCTTCAGCAGTGCCTCGTAGAGCTCGGTGTGCTGCGCGAGCAGCTCGCGGAAATCGGCCTTGCGCACCACCAGCAGCGTGGTCGCGCCATGCGCGTTCGCGTCGTGCGTGCGCGGCAGGCCGTCGAACAGCGAGATGTCGCCGAACCACAGCCCGGGCTCCACGTAGGTCAGCGTGATCTGCTTGCCCGACAGCGAGACCGAGCTGACACGGACCGCGCCCTTGGCGACGCCGCACCACTCGTCGGCCGCCTCGCCGCGCGACGAGAGCAAGGCGCCGTCGTGCACGCGGCGCACGATGGACCGCGAGAGGATGGCATTGCGCAATGGCTGCGAGAGTTTGGAGAACCACGAACCCGATTCGATGTTGGCCTGCTCATCGATTGTAAGAACGGGGGTATTCATGTTTTGTCTCTGACGTGACAGGGTGCGACCTCATTGTCCACGAAGGTGATTGCTGAAAGAGTGCGCGGATTCCCTTCACAAGGAGAGCACACCATGGGCGATCGAGTGCTGGACATCCCGAGCAAGGAAGGCCGGGTCAGCGATGCCGAATGGCAGACCCGCGTGGATCTCGCCGCGGCCTACCGGCTGGTGGCGCATTTCAAGTGGGACGACTTGGTGTTTACCCACATCACCGCGCGCGTGCCGGGCGAGGAAGACCGTTTCCTGATCAACCCGTACGGGCTGATGTTCGACGAGATCACCGCGTCGAGCCTGGTGAAGATCGACCTGCAGGGCAACAAGCTCGACGACTCGCCGTTCCCGGTGAACCCTGCGGGCTTCACGATCCACAGCGCGATCCATTCGGCGCGCCACGATGCGCAGTGCGTGCTGCACACGCACACGCTGAATGGTGTCGCGGTGTCGGCGCAGCAGGGTGGGGTGCTGCCGCTGTCGCAGCAGTCGATCTTCATCCTGTCGAGCCTCGCGTACCACGACTACGAAGGCGTCGCGCTGCGCGACGAGGAGAAGCCGCGGCTCGTGAAGGACCTCGGCCGCGCCAACTACCTGATGCTGCGCAACCACGGGCTGCTGACGCTCGGGCCGACGATTGCCGATGCGTTGCTCGCGATGTATTTCTTCGAGGCGGTGTGCACGATCCAGGTCCGCGCGATGGCCGGGGGCGTGCCGCTGACGCATGTCGATCCGCGGATCATCCAGACCGCGGCGGAGCAGGCGAGGGGGGCGACGCGGGGTGTCGGGGCGGGGGCGCTGACGTGGCCGGGGTTGCTGCGGCGGCTGGATCGGATCGACGATGGGTATCGGCGCTAATCCGGCGTCAGCCCTGTCGCGCGCTGCGCGCTCCACGAGCGGGCTCGATGGGCAATGCAAATGAGGCCTTCGCTGAACGCGTGGGCTGACGCAACGGCTGGGCTTCGAATGACCATTGGTCATCCACCAGCTTGCCCTCATACATGAACTGTCCGGTGCCCAGCGCCAATCGCGAGAGTGCCTGGACCCTTGTCTGCCGGGCCGGGATCTTCGCGGCGAAGGCCTTGCTTTCAACACACAGCTTGCGCAGCAACGTGTCGCTCGCTCTTGCCATGGGATGGCTCCCACGCTCCCACAGCGACAGCGTCTGATCGGTGGCCCCGAGCACTTGTGCCAGATCGGCCTGGGACATGTCCAGCGCACGCCTCAGGTAAGTGATCTCAGGGGCGCTCAACAAGGCCGGCTTCAGCAGGAGGCATGCATGCAACGCGGCGATCAGTCCTCCCAGGCGTTCATACCTGACAAGCTCGCGTTCACCGTCGACGGTCAGAGCAAAGCCGTTCAACAGCCATACCGTCGGCAAGGGGTCAGCGTTGAATGGATGTCTCAAGGTGATCACCTTCGTTTGGTCCAGCAACTGACGATGACGCAGTTCGGATTTCTGTCTGAGACTCCGCGCTCGTCGCCTCGCTGCTCCGCATGCCCGGCTCTGTCGAATTCGACGGAGCCCTGCTGAACGAGAAACCGGATCCACCTGGCTGTCTGCACCAGCGACCAACTCGCTGACGCACCGTTGGGACGCTTCATTTTCGATGCCCGATTTAACCATAAAAATTATGGGGAAAGTCGGAGCATGGAAATGAACAGCGCGGAGATCCGTGAGATCCGACGACCAGCGGCAAGTCTAGTGAACAAGCGGCTTGGTGCCAAGGAGCTGTTCGGAAAAACAGGTGATGAAATCGAGATCAGGTCTGTCGCAGGAACTGCGCCAGCAGCTTCTCCATCGTCGTCATCGTCTCGCGCTCGTGCAGCCACTGCGTGGGCGCGAGATTCACCGCGCGCACGATCTGGTCGCTCGCGCCGACGTCGATCACGTTGATGCAGGCCGGCGCCTGTTCGAGGCGGCCGAAGAAGGCCCGTTCGCCGGCCAGCACGCGTGACAGCAACGCGCGGTTCACGCCGCCATGCATCACCATCAGCAGGCATTGCCAGTCGCTGCGCGCCAGCAGCGCGTCGAAGGCCGGCAGCACGCGATCGAGCAGCTCGCCGACCGATTCGCCGCCGAGGAAGCGCTGCGACTGCACGTCGGGGCCGGTGCGGAAGGCGCCGAGGAAGGCGGCCTCGAGCTCGTGCTTCGGGATGTCGGCCAGGCGGCCGGGGCGGATCTCTTCGAGCGCCGGCTCGTGCAGCACGTGCAACTCCGGTTGCGCGCCCGCGGCCAGCACACGCGCCGCCGTCTCGACGGTGCGCGGCAGCCCGCTGACCAGCACGCTGTCGAAGCGCACGCCGCATTGCGCGAACAGCCGGCCGGCCGCATCGGCCTGGTCGCGGCCGACGGCGTTCAGCGGGACGGTGTCGGGCGGTACCGCGCTGCCATCCTCACGGAAGTAGTCGACCGATCCATGCCGCATCAGATAGATGCGTCGACGCTTCGGGATTGAACGGCTCATGCCGCCCTCGCTCTACTCGAAGCGCGGCTCGCGCTTGTCCAGGAAGGCCTGCAGGCCTTCGCCGCCGTTGCGATGAAAGAAGTTCTCAAGGAAGTGATCCCGCTCCGTTGCCATCTGCTGCGAGAGGCTGCGCCCGGGCCACGCATTGACCAGCTCCTTCACGCTGGACACCGCGTTCGGCGCCAGCCGGGACAGGCGCTCGGCCACCGCCAGAGCTTGGTTCAGCGCCTGCCCGCTGTCTGTCACCCAATTGACAAGGCCCAGCGCCTGCAGCTGCGCCGCGCCCATCGGCTCGGCCAGCCACAGCATCTGCAGCACCACGGCCCGCGGCAGGCGCTGCATCAGTTGCCAGCTCGAGCCGCCGTCCGGCGACAGCCCGATGCGGCCGTACGACATCACGAAGCGCGCGTTCTCGGCCGCGACGATCAGGTCGCAGGCCAGCGCCAGCGAGAAGCCGCCCCCCGCCGCCGCACCCTCGACCGCTGCGATCACCGGTTTCGGGAACACGCGCAGCACCTCGACGAACTCGTGGAAGCGCTCCAGCATCCCCGCCTGCACGTCGCGCGGGGCCTCGCGGCTCGCGAGCAGCCGCTGCAGGTTGCCGCCGGCGCAGAAGTGCTCGCCGTCGCCGCGCAGCACGACGCAGTGCACCTCGGGGTCGGACTCGGCCACGCCCAGCGATTCGATGCCGGCGGTGAAGACCTGCTCGGACAGCGTGTTGCGGGAAGCGGGGTCGCTGATCGTCAGCACCAGGGTGCCGTCGCGTCGTTCGGCACGCAATTCAGAGGGCATGGCCACACCATTCGTCAGACAGCGCCAAGCGCATGGCGCGCGATCATGCCCGTTATTGCGGAGATCGCCGCAGGAAGGTTCATGCTAGAGTCAAAAAATCAATCAACTGCTCATTCGAATGCAGAGATTCCCGAACTCGCTCGCAGTCAGCCTCGCATTGGGCCTCCTGCCCACGGGACAAGCGACTGCGATGGGGTTCGGCAACACGCTCGGCGCCACCACCCTCGGCCACCCGCTCAACTTCGCCGTGATGTTGCGGCTCGAGCCCGACGAGCGCATCGAAGCCTCGTGCGTCAAGGCCGATGTGTCGATCGGCGACCACGCGCTGTCTTCGCTGTCGGTGCGCGTGCGCATCGAGGGCCAGCCCGGCAGCAATGAACGCCGGCTGCGCATCACCACCACCGTGCCGGTCGAGGAACCGGTGGTCGGCATCGCACTGAACGTTGGCTGTCCGACACGGCTGTCGCGCAACTACGTGGTGTTCGCCGACCCGCCGTCGGCCACCGCCGTGGCACCGGCCAACGCGCTGCCTGACATTTCCGATCAACCCGACCCCTCGGCCTCGCCGCTGGCCAGCGTGATCGCGCCGCAGGGCGAGCCGGCGCTGCGCCCGAC
>NZ_JBFUGW010000220.1:0-10600 GCF_056402735.1 Rhizobacter sp. P3_C12 | reverse complement strand
GTGCGGCTCGATCAAGCCGCACAGCGCCGACCACGGCACCACGCGCTCCATCTCGCCCAGGAACTTCTCGCGCCTCGTCTGGCGCTTCTTGCCCGCGTACTCCAGGCTCGCAAAGCTCGTCTGTTTCATGCAACCATCCTCGCTGTCCACGCCTCGTTCGGCCATCGAGATCTGCCCGAATAAATCAGCGGTTCCCTAGAGCTTGAAACCGAGCGAGGCCTGCCGGGTACCCTGGACATTGCCAAGCTTCTAGGTATCAGGCATCCGCCCTATCGGAAGGCCGCAGCCGCGACAAAAGCAGGAGGCATGTCCACGGACTTCCTGGTCACGCTGCGGCACGGCGGGAAAGTGGCAATCCACTGCAAATGGTCCAAGGAGATTGAAGACACTCGCAACATCGAGCTCCGGCTGATCGAGAGGGAGTACTGGCGCCTGCGCGGGATCGAGTTGATCGTCATCACGGAACGTTCGATGCCGCGGCACCTTGAGCAGAACCTGCTGTGGGCCTACTCGGTCATGACATCCGATCCAGAACTGCTAGCGCGTATAGAGATCCCTGCCAGCTGGATGTCTGATCTGGTCGACGCTACATCCACGCGCCGTCGCCGGATGAAGGATGCTCTCACTGAACTGGGTCAACGCTATGCACTGTCTAACGCGCAGCAAGTCGTCTGGTTGAAGATGGGAGTGCTGTTCGGACTGATAGAGGTCGATCATTCGATAGCTCGATTGAGTCTGCTCGAGTGCTGGGACATCAAAATATCAGACGAAACCCGCGTCATCTTGCTGCAGGAGGGCCGTGCATGGCTGACTCCCTGATAGCACCCTACGCGGCACTTCATGTGTCTGTTCCTCTGGAAGGAACCTGTATCAAAAATGGCACCTATGTGGTCGCCTATCTGGCCCGTGAGTTAGACCAAATCTTCCTTCAACCTGTCGTCCTAGAGAACAAGGTCAAGGAGCGACGAGGGAGACTTCGAAGGGATGAGTCCGCAGTGCAGCCTCAGGAGCATTCTCTCCGCGAGCTCAAGGAGCTTGAAGCGCGGGGGCTCATTACCTCAGCCACGGTGAGCGTCCCGGCGCTCCTCACGCGGCCTGCTCGCACCGAATATGCCAAGAACCACTTCAAGATGTGGATGGAAATCCTTTCTTGGCTGACATCGAACGAGCGGTTGTACGAGATGCTCGTGCGGCAACGCTACAGCGAGGTCCTTGAGTCAGCGGCGGCCAGATTCAACATCGACACTACAGCGTTGCGCCGCGGACTCGCGCGCTACTTCTCTTTGGGCGGCGATATTCACGCGGCGTCCATGCCGAAGCATGGCGTCGAGAAGGCTCGCAAGCCGGCCAAGGAAAAACTTGGAAGGCGGCCAAAGAACTGGCTCAACAATCCAGAGAGCCTGGGATCTAACGCGACGGAGCAGGCCAAGGAGGCCGTAGAGGTCTTCATGAAAACGTGTCGCAAGACCAAGAGGTCTGGCCGCGACAAGGAAGACGGATCAAAGAAGTTCAGCTTGGCGGCGATGCATCGGCTCTACCGAGACACCTACGTCTTGGTCCCCACCGGTGTTGACGAGCACGGCAGGCCGATCATCCAGTGCAATCAGCAATACGAACTGACTTATCGACAGTTCGTCTACATCTGGCAGCAGCATGTGTCGGCACTGGAGGCCGCGAAATATGCCGCCGGAGGGCGGCGATGGAAAAAGGATCTGCGTGTATTGACATCACATGCGCGCGCCAAAGATCACTATTCTGGCTCGACGTACTTGATCGATGCCACCGTTGGCGATATTCATTTGGTGTCGGCCATTGATCGAAAAGTGCGAGTCGGCCGGCCAATCATCTACGTGGTCCTGGACGTCTTCTCGTACGCGATTCTTGCGCTGCACGTAAGCCTAGAAGCACCAAGTGCCGACCAGGCGCGCATCGCTCTCTACAAGGCTATGACGCCGAAGGACCTCTGTGTGAAGGAACTCGGCCTTCCTGACGAGGTTATTGATGGTCTTCTGCAGGGCATCCGGTCTGCCCATGTGTTCGCCGACCGAGGAGAATTACTCAGCCAGTCGATTCGCGATCTCGCCACTGACACTGGCACCGTGATGTCTTATGCGGCACCTTATCGAGCAGAGTGGAAAGCGCTCGTTGAAAGGTACTTTGGCATTCTCAATGATCTGGCGCTGCACGACGCGCCCGGCGGAACAACGGGCAGACTGAAAGAGCGCGGCGAGCATGACGCCCGACTTGATGCGTGTCTGACGATTGCCGACTTGACCAGGCTGCTGCTCTGCGTCGTCGCCGAATGGAACTTGACTCACGACTGCTCGCGCTTTGCCCCGCTGTCACTGCATGGGCGAGCGAAACCGTACCCGGCGAGCTTGTATGAAGTGGGGGCAGAGGAGTTGCATGGTTCTCCGTACCGACTCACGCGAGCGGACGCGATTCGTGATTACCTGCCAACGATCAAGGCCAGAGCGACCAGGCAAGGCCTCGTTGTAAATGACCTTCGCTTTACCGCTGATTGGATGGAAAGCAGCAGTTGGTACTACATGCAGCGCTCTCGCAAGCGCGAAGTCGACATCTACCTTGATCCCGACCGCCCGGACACCTGCTATGTACACACGGATGGCAATGAGCTGCGAGAAGCAAAGCTCGTCGACGTCAAGCAGGCATTGTTGGAGGACGCCACGTTGCACGAGTTCATCGAGTACATCGTGGCTACATCACAGCCAGCAGCGAAGGACAGTCGCGACACCGAAGTCGTGGGCCGAGGCCTACGCTTCTACCAACAGAAGGTCATCGAGCATTCGGGCGCAAGGAGTAGTGTGGCCCAAGCGAACGACGACCGATCCGACACTGCAAAGGTAGCCGATATCAAGGTGAGCCGTCGCAATGAAAAGGATCACGACAAGGGTCATCGCCCAGTTGAGAAAGTGACAGCAACGGACACGCCGGGTGTTGCTAACAACGATGAGGTCGACGAAATGGCGGCAATTCTTAAGGCAATCAGCCCATGATGTATCAAACCGAGAACGTAGCAAAACTCCACCGTGGCAATCCATTGATCGAGGCGCTTCCAGCTCCGATCTTGGATCGCATTGAGCTGGCAAAGAGCTTGAGCCGGGGTCCACGGACGACGCTGAAGACCTTGATGGAGGATCCGCCAAAACTGCGCGTTCACAACTTGGTGGCGCTCAAAACTTTGTTTCTGGCCAAGCCGGAATGCCTTGATATCGCCGAAGCCATGGACTTGGCGTTGCGCGAGTTCTACGTGCCCAAGAATCTGATGAGCCCGGAAGGGCAGGCTTATCGGTACGGCCTCGCGGCCAACGGCGGCAGCGAGCCTCAAGAGTTCGCAGACACCGAATTGGGATGCATGTTTGTTGTKGGTGAGTCAGGGATGGGGAAGACCACCACGATACGAATTGCGCTGCAGCGATATCCGCAGGTGATCCGTCACAGTGCCTACATGGAGATTGAGCTGCCAATCACTCAGGTTGTGTGGCTAAGCGTCGAAGCACCGACTGGGGGCTCGACCGTCACGCTCCAGCACAGCATTCTTGAGGCTCTCGACAAGGCGCTGGGTCTCACCGGAACGAAATACGCACACGCGCCCAAGAGCACGAAGTCGCTGGAACGAGACAAGCTGACGAGCCTCGTTGTTCAACTGTTGCGGACCTATGCGGTTGGTTTGATTCACATCGACGATGTTCAAAGCTTCTGCGGATCCACGGCCGGCAAACAAGCTCTGAGGCGGTTCCTGGTCAGGCTCACAAATCTTGTACAGGTCCCGATCATTTTGGCTGGGACACCTGAGTCTCTAGATTTTTTCGCTGGCAGCTTTGAAGTGGCGCGCCGGGCCTGCAGCCTGGGTGCATTTGAGCTTGAGCGACCAAAGGGGCCAGAGGACCCCATCTTCGACGCTCTCGTCAAGTACTTGTTCACGTTCCATCTCGTCGAAACACCTCTCACCGTCGATGCTCACACTCTCCGAGTTCTCTACGAGCTTTCCAAGGGTGTGACTTCAGTGTTGCGGACGTTGCACGTGGAGGCGCAGAAGATCGCGCTGAGGGCCGCGAAAGCTGGACCTGCCAAGCTCGAGTTGCGTCACTACAAGGAAGCGCACGAGTTGCTACTGACCCTCCACGGCCAGCTGGATGAACTCGATGGCACGGCGACCAAGCTTGGCTCGAAGAGACGAAAATGACCGATCCGTCGATTCCCACTTTCGGCAGTTCACAGCATCTAGATGATGAGTGGGTCTACGGCCAGCTTTGCAGGCAGTTCACTCTCTCCGGTGAGGGTTCACCGCACCGCTTCTTGAAGCGCTACTTTGGCGAGTGCAGCTCATCGCTTGAAGCGCAGATGAGAGTTGTCATCGAATCAGAGTGCTTTGGGTCGCGGAAGATGGTCGCAGAGACAGCAACGTTCCAGAGCTACTTCCAACACTTCGTCCACGAAGAAGGCGTGCGTTGGCGCACTGCGACTCCCGACTTGTATACCGTGGGACGTTGCTACAACGAGAAGGGCACCGTAGCGCGTGGACGTCCAGCCGTCGACGGACTACGAGACTGCGCAGTGTGCACGAAGGAGCAGTTCACAACGCAAGGAATCATTACCTGGACGCGTGCTCACAACTTACCCGGTGTGCGGGCCTGTTGGCGCCACGCGACTAAATTGAGGGCGCGATTCGACTTCGATCAGTTGCCGCTGCCAGATCCCACCAGCACTCAGACTTCCGAGGCAGCGACGGAGATAGAGCTTTGGTTTGCAAACGTATCTCGGGAAACCTTGCATGACGACTCAGGAAGCCGGCGCTATGCGCGCGTCCTGCGAGGAAGCGTCGAGTCGTATCGATGGACAGCGCAGCTCATCGCGAAGGGCATCGTTGCGTCCTACCCGCCAGCCATTTTGTTCCCCATGGATCTAACACCCAGGAGCTTGACCGCTGGCTACCGATCGATGCTCTCGAAGAATAGATCCATCGGTGACACGAGACTGCTGATCCTATTGGGGCATTGCGAGGATCGAACATCACAGCTCATTAACGGCGAACGCTTCAGTGAGGCCTCTTGGGGCGCTTGGCGCAAGGCCGCCCTTGCAGAAGGTGCCACGCCGCCTCGTCTTGATGCCTGGGTGGAGGCGGATCGTCTGGAGCCCTTTCAGCCATCGCTGACTTAGCGTACGGCTCCCGATCTGGATTCCGCGAGCTTTAGCGAGCTGTCCTCGAGCGTTGAGCAGTCGATACTTGCTTGACCCATTGATGATGGCAGGAGGGCGGTAAGGCTACCGCGGCTGCTACGATCGATCCATGGCTGAACGGACGCTGACGTTGGAGGAGATTGAAATCGCGGTGAAGCGACGTGCGGAGTTCTTGGCCGCGCTTCCACGTTCCTCAATCGAAGCAGAAGAGAAGCTGCCCCAAGCCGTGCGGGCGGCGAAAGCATCTGCGCGCAGCAAGCTATGGCGGATTTATCGTGTTGCCGACGAGCTTTCCAAGGCGCGCGAGCCATTCGTTGCGTGCGAGAAGGGCTGTGCATCGTGCTGCCACATGAACGTCACCATCACCAAGGCGGAGGCGGACCGTCTTGAACGAGCCGCAGGCCGACGGGCGGCAGCTGTCGATCGATCGGTGCACCACGATCAGGGCAAGTTCGTTGGCATTCCGTGTCCCTTCTTGGATGCTCAAGGTGCATGCACTGTCTATGAGGATCGACCGCTCTCGTGTCGCAAGCACGGTTCGTTCTTTGAAAGCGCTGCGGCCTGCCACCCCTCCGTCATGAACGAAGTTGAAGTCCCGATGGTTGGATTCAGCGGGTTGGATGAGGCTCTGTTTGAAGTTTCCAGCGTGCCGGGCGCGCCGGTTCTCGCAGACATCAGGGACTTTTTCCCCGTCGGGGCCTAACCAAGAGGATCTGCATGCCAGCAAGGGGCTCGACCATTTGCTGGCTACATTGATGATGCGTACCTCGGTGGGTCTCGTGCCTTTGGTCGCTCTTCTGCCGTAGCGGGTGGCGTTCGCTCAATGGGGAACAACGTGGAACCAGAAATGCTAAGAGAGGTCGCCACGCATATCGCAAGCTACTTCCGGGACTTCATCGAAACGGATTTCAAGCGAGTGCAGGCGCCAAGCCGGCGAGTCGTACTGCAGAACGAGTCTGGGTTTCGCTGCGGCATGCGCCTCAAGCCCTATGACAGACTTGATCGGGAGATCTGGACTCTTCTACAACAACCAAGTGGCGAGCCGATGGAGCTGCGCTTGAGCCCCAGGAAGTACACCCGAGCGCTTTCTCCCATCGTCCGGACAGTGATTGTGGAACAGCTCGCAGCACTGGAGCCGCAAGACCTGGAGACGGTTAAGGCCGAGCTTGCGGCGGAGATCGATCGAAGCTATGCCAAAGCCGTGAGTGATCCGGAGGAATGGGTAGAGGCAACCGTCGACGTGTTGTGTGAGCAGATCGCAGCCAAGGTCGTCCGACCACTGATTGCCAAGTTGGACGGCCCGCTGCAGCGGCAGGCCTACAGTGTCATCGATTCGCTGTATGCGGCAGAGACCGATATGGTTTCGGGAGTTGCTGCGGAGCTGGCCAGCAAGCTCCCAGAGATTCTCGCAAGGCACTTGGCCAAACGAGACGACGCCGACGTCCGAGCGGCGCTGGACACATTCCTCACCATGGAACACGCGAGAGACGCGCTCGGGCGCTTCTTCGCAAACTTTGTGGCCGCCGACGCGTATAGCGAGTTCCGGGATGTCGAGACGTTCGCCGCTATCAGCGAGGGTGTTGTCCTCTACCTGTACATAGGCTCATGCCGATTCCGGGGGGCGACCTATCCGCTCTTCTTCTTGCCGGTGCAGGCGGAAAAACTTCAGGATGCCAGCGGCTACGAGCTGACGGTCATCAACCAGCTCTTCGCCAACCGCGCAGCAATCGACTTCGTGCTACAGGAACTGGCGGCGACGAGGACACGCGGGTGGACCAGCCCCATCACCGAGCGCATCAACTATCTTCAGCCCCAGCAGTCGATCTTTGAAGAGGCTCGACGACTCTTCGATCTTGTGGCGAACGCGATGGACTTGGCTGGACAGATTCACCTCGGTCCCACTGCGGTGGACGCCTCCAACACCGAGGTGGTTCTAGGCAGCAGTGTCTACTTGTGTGCGTTTGAGAAAGGCGCTGAGTCGCTCGTCAACGACTACGAGGCTTTGATCAACATGGCGCGCCAGGGCGGCGGCGCCGTGGTGGACTTGTTCGAGAAACTCGTGCAAGGAGCTCTCCAGGAGAATCCCAAGAGCATCCGCTCGGCAGTTGAGGAGCAGTGGGACGGGCTATCGCTGGTCGATCGAATGGTGTTCGACTCCCCCATCCCATTGAACGAGGAGCAGCGCAAGATTCTCATGGCCGTGCGTCACCCAGAAGGACGCATCATCGTGGTCGAGGGGCCGCCTGGAACTGGCAAGTCGCACACGATCACCGCTATCGCGGCGGATTGCGCGTTCAATCAACGCTCCTGTCTTGTCCTCTCGGACAAGACGGAGGCGCTGGAGGTGGTTCAGAACAAGCTGTCGCAGGCGATGAGTCGCGTTCGACACGATCCAAATTTCCCCAATCCGCTGTTGCGTCTGGGCCGGCAGAACGCGAACTTCAAGAAGCTGGTCGGCAATCAGACGGTCAACCAAGTCGCCGCGTATGCGAAGGCCAATGCAGTCAACGCGCCGGAGCTCGAGCTTGAGCGTCTAAGCACAGCGGACGGGATGAAGATCGCAATCGAGAAGACCGTCAAGTCCCTTGGTGCCATCGAGTTGAGGCAAGTACAACAGCTGCATGGTGCCGAGGCCAAGATGCTGCGAGACGCGCCGGCGGCGCTGGCGGCCATCCATGCGCTGGTACCCGAAGATGCCTTGGTGCGGCGATTGGGCGCCGTAGCGGCGGCGATGGATCAGGTCGTTCGCTACTTCGACGGCTTGACGCAGGACGCCCGCAGGAATGCTCAGTGGCTGAAAGCGCGAACCAAGCGAGACAACGTCCTGTGGGAATTCGCTCAGCAGCACAGCCAGAAGGTTGCCGCCATGGGCCTCTACGAGAAGCTCGACGCGGACGAGCTTCGACAGATCGCCGCAGCAGTCGTCGAGTACCGGCAGTTGCGGATGCCTGTTCTGGGCTACCTGTTGCGAGGATCGGCCGTCAGGACACTCGAATCTCGCCTGAACATGCTGCCAGCTCGGCGGCCCATCCTTTTGAAGGCGGAAGCCGCGGCATTGGAACTGCTGGTCCAAGGTGGCATGGACCTTCGTCTGCGCCTGGAGCAAGTGGGGTTGCAGGCTGAGTTGCAGGGCGCGTGGCAGCAACTGATCATCCAGACTCCGGACGGCCAGGCCGCGCAGATGTTGCTTGGCATTCTTGAAGCACTGGCAGCGCACGAGGACATCTTGACGGATGCCATTGCCGCCACCTCGGAGCACTTCCGCTTGGTGGTCGGCTACCTTGGCGATTGGGTCAAGGTGCGGCAATCTTTTCGCGAAGCACCCGAATTCGACTACGTCGGGACGAAGACAAAAATGGAGCGTTTGAACACGTCGCGGATGAATGCCCACGTGGATTCGCGACTGATGAACTTCATGGAGAACTATCGGGCAGATGCCAAGACGCTGGCCCAGCTGATCTCTCAACGGCAGAAGTTCCCAGAGGAGAAGTTCGACGCCGTTCGATCCTCATTCCCCGTGATGATCGCAGGCATCCGTGAGTTTGGTGAGTACATGCCGCTGGTGCCGGAACTCTTCGATGTAGTGGTCATCGACGAAGCAAGCCAGGTATCGGTAGCGCAGGCCTTGCCTGCGCTGCTGCGAGCCAAGAAGATCGTGGTCCTCGGGGACAGCAAGCAGTTCGCCAACGTCAAGTCATCAAACGCCAGCATCGCCACCAACGAGAAGTACCGCTCCAACTTGACCAGCTTCTTCGAGAAGACTGTTCAACGTGATGCGGCCACACTGCAGCGGCTGGCCATGTTCGACGTGAAGAAGTCGATTCTCGAATTCTGCAGTCTGGCGTCGTCGTACACGATCATGCTGCGCAAGCACTTCCGATCCTACCCGGAGCTCATTTCCTACTCCTCGCGCAACTTCTACGACGGCCACCTTCAGGCCATCAAGATTCGCGGCGTGCCGATTGACGAGGTCATCCGGTTTGATCTCGTGGACACGACGGACAAGCCTGTCAGCCGCACGACCAACTCGGCCGAGGCTGCGTTCATCGCGGACCGGCTGGCTGAATTGCTCGAGGAGGATGATCCGCCGACTGTGGGCGTCATCACACCCTTCCGTGAGCAACATACGATGCTCACGAAGACGCTCTTCGCGCACCCGAAAGCGCGGGAGTTCGAGGACAGGCTTCGACTCAAGGTAATGACGTTCGACTCCTGTCAGGGTGAGGAGCGATCGATCATCTTCTACTCGATGGTGGCCACCGTGGGCTGCGACGCATTGAACTACGTGTTTCCGCCCTCGCTTGAAGGTGCGGCGGACGCGGTCGAGGAGAAGCTTAAAGTTCAGCGCTTGAACGTGGGCTTCAGTCGTGCGCAGGACGCGATCTGGATCGTTCATTCGATGCCGATAGGCATGTACCGAGGAGCGATCGGAGGTGCCTTGAACCACTACCTGGGCATGCGGGAGACCAAGCTCGGGTCTGCAGAACAAACCGATCCGGCAAGCCCAATGGAAGCCAAACTCCTGCAATGGTTGCAGGCCACAAGGTTCATCCAGGCGCAGCCCGAGGATGTCGAGATCCTGCCGCAGTTCCCCTTGGGCGAGTATCTCAAGCAGCTCGATCCGACCTACCAGCATCCGTCCTATCGGGTTGACTTTCTCCTAACTTGCCAGACCCCGAAGGGGGCGGTGCAGATCGTAGTGGAGTACGACGGCTTCGAGCATCACTTTCAACCCGGCACGCAGGTGCACGTCGGCAACCATGAGCGCTACCTCCGAGAAGGCGACGTTGAGCGCCAGCTGACACTCGAGTCGTATGGCTACCRCTTCATTCGCGTGAACCGCTTCAATCTCGGAAACGATCCGGTCGCGACGCTGGACGAACGCCTAGCTCGCATCGTCGAGGTCGCAACGGGAGAGCAACACTCACAATTCGTCGAGCGTCTTCGACAACAGGCGCAGGGCATCGTAACGGGCGATATGCGTCAGTGCTCCCGGTGCAAAACGATCCGCACGCGTGAGGCTTACTTTGATCGCTCATTGAGCCAGGGGGCAGGCGGATACGGCCGGGTATGCATGGACTGCAAGCGCGGGCAATCGGCCAAGAGGGATGAGCAACAGGCGACTTCCACCTGGCGCCGACGCAGGACATGGTGACCTTGCCCTCGGATCTCGCATCCCATAGCCGAGGGCATTACGCGGCTCGCTTTTCCTGGGCAGCGAGCCAAGCCCGTTCGAATTGCATTGGACTGACGTAGCCGAGCGTCGAGTGAAGCCGGCGGTGGTTGTAGAACGCCAGCCAGTCGATGACCTCGTCCTTGGCGGCCCGCACTGTCTCGAACTTGCGCCCATACAGCCGGCCGACCTTGAGCGAGCCCCACAGGCTCTCGGTGGGCGCAT
>NZ_JBFUGW010000219.1:0-10690 GCF_056402735.1 Rhizobacter sp. P3_C12 | reverse complement strand
CCGCTGGCGCAGGGCGGCGCCCAGGCCGAGCCGACCGTCACCGCGGAGCTGCAGTTCTTCAACGGCACCGGCGGCTTCACGCCCGACGGCAAGGAGTACCGCATCGTGCTGCCGCCGGGCCGCACGACGCCGGCGCCCTGGGTCAACGTGATGGCGAGCCCGCAGATCGGCACGCTGGTGTCGGAGAGCGGCTCGGCCTTCACCTGGCGCATGAACGCCCGCGAGAACCAGCTGACGCCGTGGTCCAACGATGCGCTGGTCGATCCATCGTCGGAGGTCCTGTACCTGCAGGACCGCGCGACCGGCGCCTACTGGACGCCCACCGCGCAGCCGCGCAGCGCGCCCGGCGCGACGCACGAATGCGCGCACGGCGCCGGCTACAGCCGCTTCACGACGCAGGCCGAGGGCATCGAATCGGAGCTGACGCACTTCGTTGCCTGGGACCGGCCCGCCAAGCTGATGCGGCTGCGCGTGGCCAACCGCAGCGCGCGCCGCCGCACGCTGACGCTGACGCTGTACGTCAACCTGTGCATCGGCGACAACCGCAGCGGCAAGGTCGACCTGCTGTCGACCTGGGCCGGCCGCAACGCGTCGACCACGCTGTACGCCCGCAACCCGGCGAATGCCGACTTCGGCCGCGACATCGCGTGGCTCGGCAGCTCGCACCCGGTGAGCGGCTGGACCTGCGACCGCGCCGAGTTCATCGGCATCGGCCAGGGGCTCGCGGCGCCGCAGGCGCTCGAATCGCAGCACACGCTGCGCCAGGCCGCCGGCGTCGGCCCCGACCCGTGCTGGGTGATGCAGGTCGAGCTGAAGCTGGAGCCGGGCGAGTCCGACGTGGTCGTGTTCTCGTTCGGCCAGGCGGCGAGCCTCGCCGGCGCCGACGAGCTGGTGCGGATGACCACGCGCGATGCCGACCAGGCGCTGGCGAACGTGCGGGCGCAGTGGGACGAGTTGCTCGGCGCGGTGGAGGTGCGCACGCCCGACCGCGCCTTCGACCTGATGCTCAACCGCTGGCTGCTGTACCAGGTGCTGAGCAGCCGCTGCCTGGGCCGCTGCGGCTTCTACCAGGCGGGCGGTGCCTACGGGTTCCGCGACCAGCTGCAGGACGTGATGGCGCTGGTGCATGCCTGGCCCGGCTTCGCGCGCGACCACCTGCTGCGCGCCGCGGCTCAGCAGTTCGTCGAGGGCGACGCGCAGCACTGGTGGCACCCGCCGAGCGGCAAGGGCGTGCGCACCACGTTCTCCGATGACCGGCTGTGGCTGCCGTACGCGGTGGCGTACTACGTGTCGGTGACCGGTGACGATGCGGTGCTCGACCAGACGGTGTCGTTCCTCGAGGGCCCGCAGCTGCCGCCGCACGAGGAGAGCCAGTACTTCGAGCCGACCATCTCGCACGAGAGCGCGAGCCTGTTCGAGCATTGCGTGCGCGCGATCCAGGTGAGCCGCGGGCGCGGCGTGCACGGGCTGCCGCTGATGGGCTGCGGCGACTGGAACGACGGCATGAACCGGGTCGGCTGGAAGGGCCAGGGCGAAAGCGTCTGGATGGCCTGGTTCCTGAAGTCGGTGCTCGACGAGTTCATGCCGATCGCGATGCGCCGCGAGCGCGCCGACCTGGTCTCCGAATGGACGCTGCTGTCGCAGGAGCTGATGACCGCGGTCGACACGAATGCCTGGGACGGGCAGTGGTACCGCCGCGCCTATTTCGACGACGGCACGCCGCTCGGCTCGGCTTCCAACGACGAATGCCGCATCGATTCGCTGTCGCAGAGCTGGGCGGTGATCGCCGGCGGCGGCGACCCGCAGCGCGCGCGCGATGCGATGGAGAAGGTCGACGAGATGCTGATCGACCGCGACGCGCAGCTGATCCGGCTGTTCACGCCGAGCTTCGACAAGACCGCGCACGACCCCGGCTACATCAAGGGCTACGTGCCGGGCATCCGCGAGAACGGCGGGCAGTACACGCACGCCGCGGTGTGGACCGCGATGGCCTTCGCGCGCCTCGGCGATGCCGGCCGTGCGTACCCGCTGTACGCGATGCTGAACCCGATCGGCAAGAGCGATTCGCGGCTCGCGGTGCAGCGCTACCGCGTCGAGCCGTACGTGATGCCGGCCGACATCTACGGCGAGTCGCCGCACACCGGCAAGGGCGGCTGGACCTGGTACACGGGTGCCGCCGGCTGGTACTGGCGCATCGGCATCGAAGAGCTGCTGGGCGTGCGCGTGCGCAACGGCGTGCTGCACATCGCACCGGTGGTGCCGCCCGGCTGGCCGGGGTTCAGCGTCACGCTGCGGCGCGGCCGCACGGTCTATGACATCGAAGTGGGCAACCCGTCGAAGGCCCAGGGCCGCTGGTCGCTGCAGCACGACGGACAGCCTGTTTCCCCCGAGGGCGGCGTGCCATTCATCGACGACGGTGCCCGGCACCGGGTCGTGGCCACGCTCGCCTGAATGCCGTCAATCCAACGTTGAAGTCGCATTGAAAGGAGATCACCATGCCAGCTGCCCCTCGTCCCCGTGCCAAGCCGTCGCGCTTCGACGCCATCGAGATGCTGAAGGCCGACCACATCGCGATCAAGAAGCTGTTCATCGCGTTCCACCAGCTCAGTGACCGCAGCAACACCGACGGCGAGCGCCGCGCCGTGGCCGAGCGCATCTGCATGGAGCTCACGGTGCACGGCCAGATCGAAGAAGAGATTTTCTACCCGGCGGTGCGCGCCGCGATCGGCGACGATGCGCTGGTCGACCAGGCCGAGGTCGAGCATGCGAGCGCGCGCGAGCTGATCGCCGAGATCTCGGCGATGACGCCGGTCGACGACCAGTTCGATGCCAAGGTCATCGTGCTCGGCAAGCACATCGATGCCCACGTCGAGGAAGAGCACGGCAAGATCTTCCCGAAGGCGAAGAAGGCCAAGGTCGACCTGAAGGCGGTGGGTGCGCGGCTCGCGTCGCGCAAGGCCAAGCTGATGGAGGAGTACCAGGCGATGGCCCGGGGCGGCGAGCCGCACGAGGACGAGAGCGACGACCCCGTGGGCCGGCCGCCGCTGGACCTCGCGCACCACCCGGTCTCGCGGGCCTGAGCGAGCGGGTTCAGCCGACCCGCGTGACCTTCACGTCGACCTGCAGGCCGAGGTAGGCGTCGGCATCGCCGAACCAGCTGCCCGAGATCGGCGCGGCCTGCTTCGGATCGCGCACGACGGCGACCCGCACCAGCTGCGATCCGCCGAGCAGGTTGTTGGTCGGGTCGAACGGCAGCCAGCCGGCCCCGGGCAGGTAGGCCTGCAGCCAGGCGTGCGTCGCGCCGGCGCCGGTGGTGGGAACGGTCGTCGGGACGGTGTCCTTGGCGCCCGGGCCGCCGCGGGGAGCGGCCGGGTCGAGCGCCGGGTCGTAGAGGTAGCCCGACACGAAGCGCGCCGCCACGCCGAGCCGCCGCACCGCCTCCATCATCAGCAGCGCGAAGTCGCGGCAGCTGCCGCTGTTGAGCGCGAGCGTCTTCAGCGGCAGCTGCGTGCCTTCCTCGTCGCGGTCGGCGTAGCGGAAGGTGTCGCGGATGTGCTGGTTCATGCGCACCAGCATGTCGCGGGTGCCGGTGGGGCCGTCGGTGCGGACGAACTGGCGGGCCCATGCGGCGAGCGTGCCGTCCGGGTCGTCGTGGTGCGGGCGCAGGTAGTGCTCGAGGTCGAAGCGCTCGTCGACCGAGTACGAGAACGGAAAAAACTCGGCCGACGGCGACAGCGGCAGCTCCAGGTTGTGGCTGCTCGCATGCTCGATCGTGAACGAGCAGACGAAGCGCAGCGCGTCGGCCTCGACCAGCGGCTGCACCAGCGCGATCGAGTTCGAGTACGGATCCTGGATCATCCGCACGCCGGCCGCGGGGCTGACCTGCAGGTCGGTGGCGAGCACCCGCAGGTCGTGGCTGTCGCGCGGGCGGAACATCACGCGGTGTTCGCCGAAGCGCACCGGCTTCGAATAGCGGTAGGTCGTCGTGTGGACGATGTCGTACTGGATCGTCATCGCCGGACGCCGGATCAGACGCCGAGCAACTCCACCTCGAACATCAGCGTCGCGTTCGGCGGGATCACGCCGCCGGCGCCGCGTGCGCCGTAGCCGAGCGCCGCCGGTATCACCAGCACGCGCGTGCCGCCGACCTTCATGCCTTGCACGCCTTCGTCCCAGCCCTTGATCACCATGCCGGCGCCGAGGCCGAACTCGAACGGGTCGTTGCGATCCTTGCTGCTGTCGAACTTGGCGCCCTTGACGCCGTTGTTGTAGAGCCAGCCGGTGTAGTGCACGCGCACGTGCTGGCCGGCCTGGGCTTCGGCGCCGGTGCCCGGCACGGTGTCTTCGTACTGGAGGCCGGAGGCGGTCGTCTGCATGGGGATTCCTTGTTGGGGCGCAAAGCCGGGATGCTAACGCGCCGATGGAATCCCCGTGGCAGCGGGATCATCGAGGCAGCGCATAGGCCAGCACGTAGTCGCCCGGCTTCGTCCCGGTCGACCCGTGCCCGCCTGCCACCACCAGCAGGAACTGCCGCCCGTCCGCGCCCGCGTAGGTCATCGGCGTCGCCTGCCCGCCGGCCGGCAGCCGCTGCTTCCACAGCTCGCGGCCGGTGCTCACGTCGTAGCCGCGCACGTAGTCGTCGAGCGTGCCCGACAGGAAGGCCACGCCGCCGGCCGTCATCATCGGCCCGCCGATGTTGGGCACGCCCATGCGGAACGGCAGCGGCAGCGGTGACAGGTCGCGCACCGTGCCGTTGCGGTGCTTCCAGGCCACCTGCCCGGTGCGCAGGTCGACACCCGCCACATTGCCCCACGGCGGCTGCTGGCACGGGACGCCGAGCGGCGACGTGAAGGCGCTCATCTTCGCCGCGTAGGGCGCGCCGAAGTTCTCGTTCAGCGCCGGCAGCGGGCCGAGCGGCTCGCCCTTGCCCTGCACCATCAGGCTCGTGGCATCCGGGCGCGGTACCAGCGTCGACGTGAAGGCCAGCGTGGTCGGCGTCGTGAAGGCAATCTGCCGGACCGGGTCGACCGCGATGCCGCCCCAGTTGAAGACGCCGAAGTTGCCGGGGTAGATCAGCGAACCGCCTTCGGACGGCGGCGTGAAGCGGCCGTCGTAGCGCAGCCGGTGGAACGCGATCCGGCAGGCCAGCTGGTCGAACAGCGTCGCGCCCCACATGTGGCGCGCTTGCAGCGGCGGCGGATCGAACGAGAGCGCCGAGCGCGGCTGTGTCGGCGCGGTGTGGTCGCCGCTCGCGGCACCCTGCGGCGCGGCCACCTCCTCGACCGGCAGCAGCGGCTTGCCAGTGCGACGGTCCAGCACGAACAGCTCGCCTTGCTTGGTCGGCTGCACGAGGGCCGGCACCGTCGCGCCGCCGACCGTGATGTCAAGCAGGCTCGGCTGCGACGGCACGTCGTAGTCCCACAGGTCGTGGTGCACCGTCTGGAACACCCAGCGCACCTTGCCAGTGGCGAGCTCCAGCGCCACCACCGACGACGAGTAGGTCTCGACGGCCGCGCTGCGCTGCCCGCCCCACTGGTCGGGCGGCTGGTTGCCCATCGGCACGTAGACCAGGCCCAGCGCCTCGTCGACGCTGGAGATCGACCAGCTGTTCGGCGAATTCGGCGTGTAGCTCGCACCGGCGGCGATCGGTGCCGTCGCGTCGGGGTTGCCGGAGTCCCAGTTCCACACCAGCGCGCCGGTCTCGATGTCGAACGCACGGATCACGCCCGATTGCTCCTTCGTCGACACGTTGTCGAGCACGGTACCGCCGATGACCACCAGGTTCTGCGTGACGACGGGGGGCGAGGTCGAGTAGTACGAGCCCGGCTTCAGGTTTGGCATGTGCGCCCACAGGTCGACCTGGCCGCGGCCGCCGCCGAAGCTGCGGCAGATCGCGCCGGTCTCCGGGTCGAGCGCGATCAGCCGGCCATCGGCCGTCGGCATGAAGAGCTTCGCGGGGCAGGCATCGATCGCCTTCGCGCCCTGCGTGGTCGCGGCGACCAGCAGGCCCACGCGCTGCGGCGAGGTGTCTGCCGCGGCTGCCGGCGCCGAGGCCGGTGCCGCGGGGGACGCAGCGGCCCGCGGCGGCTGGTAGCCGAGGCCGCGGCAGGTCAGGTGCTGCAGCGCCAGCTCGCCCTGGATCAGCGGGTCGTAGCGCCACACCTGCTGGCCGGTGGTCGCGTCGAGTGCCACCACCGACTGGTGCGGCGTGCACAGGTAGAGCCGGTTGCCGATCTTCAGCGGCGTGACCTCGTAGGTCGTCTCGWTCGGGTCGCCGGGCCGGCCGCGCAGGTCGCCGGTGCGGTACTGCCAGGCGAGCTGCAGGCTGCCGACGTTGTCGGGCGTGATCTGCTTCAGCGGCGACCAGCGCTGGCCGTGCCCGGTGCGGCCGTAGGCGTGCCATTCATCCGAAGGCACGGCCGACGCGGCGTCGCTGGCCACGGCGGCGGCCGGCAGGCTTCCGACCTGCTCGTGGCGATCGACCGTCCACGACGCGACCGCGACGACGCCGGACAGCATCAGCACGGTGGCCAGCGCGGCGCGTGCGCTGCCCAGGCCGGCGATGCCCAGGGCGCGCGCGACCGGCGCCGTCACCAGCAGCACGCCGAGCACGAACAGCAGGTCCAGCCGCGCCGCGAGCGGCCACCAATCGAGGCCGGATTCCCACAGCGCCCAGGCCAGCGTCAGGAGCAGCCAGCCGGTGAAGACCCACAGCGCGGCGCTGCGCCTGCGCCACAGCAGTGCGCCGCTCGCGAGGGCGGCGATGCCGGCGGCGAGGTAGTACGGGCTGCCGTGCAACGCGATCAGCCAGGCACCACCGCCGGCGAGCGCGAGGCCGGACAGGATCAGCACGACGGCGAGCACGCGCGCCAACAGCGCGCGGGGAGGGGTAGGGGAAGTCGGCACGGGGAATCTCCGCAAGGCAACGGACAATCGCCCGCACAGGCCAAGTTAGCGGCCCGCATGCGTGCCGGCTGTCGGCCGCGATCCTGGCGCGTCGTAGGACGGTGTGCCTTGCGCCGCCGGGATGTCACAGCATTTCAGGAGATGACCCGATGTTCGATGCAACCGTCGCCGGCAGCTTGCCGAAACCCGCCTGGCTGGCCGAGACCGGCAAGCTGTGGCCCACCTGGAAGGCCGAGGGCGACGCGCTGGCGCAGGCCAAGCTCGATGCGACGCTGTTGTGGATCAAGGCCCAGGAGGATGCCGGGCTGTCGGTGATCGGTGACGGCGAGCAATCGCGCCAGCACTTCGTGCACGGCTTCCTGGAGCGGGTGGCCGGCATCGACTTCGAGCACAAGGTCGAGATGGGCATCCGCCGCGACCGCTACAAGGCGATGGTGCCGCAGGTGGTGGGCCCGCTGAGCCTGACCGGCCGCGTTCACGCGGCCGAGGCACGCTTCCTGCGGGCGCACACGCAGCGCAAGATCAAGTTCACGCTGCCCGGGCCGATGACGATCGTCGACACGGTGGCCGACCGCTTCTACGGCGACCGCGTGAAGATGGCCTTCGCGTTCGCCGAGCTGCTGAACCAGGAGGCGCGCGCGCTGGAGGCCGACGGCGTCGACATCGTGCAGTTCGACGAGCCGGCCTTCAACGTCTACATGGAAGAGGCGGCCGACTGGGGCGTGAAGGCGCTGGAGCGCGCGGCCGAGGGGCTGCGCTGCACGACCGCGGTGCACATCTGCTACGGCTACGGCATTCAGGCCAACATCGACTGGAAGAACTCGCTGGGCGACGAGTGGCGGCAGTACGAGAAGGTGTTCCCGGCGCTGGCCGCGAGCCGCATCGACCAGGTGAGCCTGGAGTGCATCCATTCGCACGTGCCGCCCGACCTGATGGCGCTGCTGGCCGGCAAGGACGTGATGGTCGGCGTGATCGACGTCGCGAGCGATACCATCGAGACCGCCGAGGAAGTGGCCGACACCATCGGCCGCGCGCTGCAGTTCGTGCCGAAGGAGCGGTTGATCCCGTGCACGAACTGCGGGCTCGCGCCGATGAGCCGGGCGGTGGCGGAGGCGAAGCTGAAGGCGCTGGGGGAGGGGGCGGCGCTGGCGAGGAGGCGCAGCGGGGGCTGAGTATTCGCCGAGAGAGGAACATGCCGGGAGCAGGGTGGCTGACTCACGTGTCCCAGCCCTTCAGGCTTCCCCATGTCAGCGCTGCAAACGCAAGGGCAAGGCCTGCGATGATGCAGACGCCGGTCCACGAGACATTGCCGTCCAGCATCGTCGAACCCAGAGCAGTGGGAGCAAATATCCAAAGAGGGACGGTCGCGGCGATCACCGGCCGGCCTCTCCTGGCGATGAGCGCCGAGACGGCAAAGCCGCCGAATATGGAGCCAACGATGCAGATCCACGCTGCGGCAGACCACGCAGAGGCAGGATCGCTTGGGACTGCGGTCATATGCCGAGATTGTTCCAAGGATGCCGGATGTGTTCGGGTATGTTTTTCTTCGCTGACTGACTGACTGACTGACTGACTGACTGACGACCCGAGGTTGGGCGACTCTACTTCCGCAGCAGGAAGTAAAGCCACAAACCCTCCACGCAGCTCACCACGACTCCTCCTGCCACAACAGGCCACAGCGAGTTCATTCGAAGAGAAAGGTAAGCCGTGCCGAAGAATGTGATCGACGCAAAGATGTGAAGCGGCAGTGCCAAGAGAGGGTTGTCGAACGGGTTTCGGCGCTGAGGACTGCGCATCTTCATTTTCTGCACTCGCATTCTGTTCGATGAACGTCAGGTAGATCGGGCATCCGATCTCCTAGGATGCCTCTGAGAACCTGCTCTGCACTCGACGCGTCAGCGCGATCGATATTTTCGAGCGCGTCGCCGAGGCCCGCAATGAGGCCCAGTGAGATCCCGCCATAAGGCCCCGTGCGAGTCAACATACTGGTAACTCCACCGGCAGACAGTCTCCCCGCCAAGTAGGCCTTGTGGTTCGCAGCCCAATTGCCCACTTGCGCAGCAGCATTGGCGGCAATGGTCGGATTGGAAAGCGCGAGTAAACCTCCTGCCAGCGCTGCCTCATTCTCGATGGCTCGTCTTTGTCGACACTCTCCGGCAAGGCCCGCTCGCTGATACATGTGCTTGCCCGCATTCCACAGTCCGCCGTAGTACGACCCATAGCCGGTGAAAAAATTGACCAGGCCATCAGGAAGGCTCGGCAGATCGGCCCTGCTCCAGAGTCCGTTCGGATCCATCAGCAGCAGTGGATTTCCGTCGACGTAGGCAAAGGTATTGATTCCACCGGCCAAGCCCGCCGGATCCGATTGCGTGTAGCGACCCTTGGAGCTATCGAGATTCCGGAAGTGGTTGTACCAGAGCCCACTCTCTGCATCCGCATACTGGCCCGGGAACCGCAGGTTCTGCGTGAAGGCTCCGAGTCCTTCCGGATTCGTCTCCGGCGCCGTCGTGCCGAACGGCTCGGCCAGCCAACGCCAGCGCTTGGCGCCGCTCTGATCGACGACGATCCGCGGCGCATTCAGGTGATCCGCATGGATGTAGTAGACGAGTGGCGGATTGTTCGCGCTGGCCGGATCCGGCATGAACATCGCCACCGGGATGTTGTCGAGCCACACGTATTCGCGCAGCGCCTTGCCGCTCTGCTCGTATTCACCCAACAGCTGTCCTTCCAGGTCGTACACGAAGATCACCGTCTCGCCCGTGCTCGTCACCTTGCGGATGCGCCGGCGCTGCGCGTCGTAGTCGTAGCTGCCGATCACGCCCGCCTTCGTGATGCTCGCGATCGAGCCGTTCAGGCCGTAGGTCGCCGTGTAGCCTGCGCTGTCGCTGGTCGTGTTGCCGGCGTTGTCGTAGCCGAAGCTGCGTGCCGGATTCGTGATGCTCGTCAGCCGGTTGCTCGTCGCCTCGGTCGTGTAGTCGCTCGAGCTGCCGTTCAGGTTCACGCGCGTGCGGTTGCCATTCGGGTCGTAGGCGATCGACCAGCTCGACGCCGATGTGGTGATGCTGGTCAGCCGGCTGTTCTCGTCGTAGCCGAAGCTCTGGTCCAGCGCAATCTGCGGCGTGCCGTCCGTGGCCAGCAGGTGTGTGAACCCGCTGATGCGGTCGGCGGCGTCGTAGGTCACGTCGCGCAGCGCATTGCCCAGCGGGTAGCGCACGATGCGGCCGCTCAGGTCGAACAGGCGCATATGCGGCACCAGCCCGCTCGCCATGTGCCAGTCCCAGCCGCTCACCGGGCCGAAGGGTTCCCACTTCACGTTGCTGATCAGCGGCACSGGCGTRCTGCCTGCGTCCTTCGCCAGGCTCATSGCGATCAGYTCGCCGGTGTCGCGCGTGATCACCAGCACGCGGCCCGACGGGTAGGTGATGGTCATCAGGTCGCCGTGCGAGTAGGCGTACTTCACCGTCGTCTGGATCGGAACTGTGTTCGCACCGGCCTTCGCGTTCACCGACTGCACGGCTTCGGTGATCCGGCCTCGCGGGTCGTACCTGAATCGGGCGAAGCCGCCCGGGTGATCCACTCGGCTGAGCCGGCCGATGCTGTAGGTGTAGTCCGCGCCGGTGAGATCCCAGCTCCAGGTGATGGTCTGGCTCGGCTGACCGCTCTGGCTGTAGACGACGCTGGTCAGCCGGCCTTCCAGGTCATAGGTGTAGGTCTCGGTGACGCCACGGCTGTCGGTGCGGGTCTTCAGACGCCGCGCCGCGTCGTAGGTGATGTTGGTGATACC
>NZ_JBFUGW010000218.1:0-10693 GCF_056402735.1 Rhizobacter sp. P3_C12 | reverse complement strand
TCGCAGGTCGGCAGCAACGACATCAACGGCTGCGCCGGCGGCCTGGCCGGCTCGGCGATCGCCGACGTGGTGCGCCAGCTCGACAACGCGGTCGACCTGGTCGTCAGCGGCCACACCCACACCGCCTACAACTGCCAGTTGCCGAACGCGACCGGCCGGATGATCCCGGTGACGCAGGCCGGCGCCTTCGGCCGCGTCGTCAGCGACATCGACCTGACGATCAACCCGTCGAACGGCGACGTGACAGCGGTCAGCGCGACCAACCGCGTCGTCGACCGCAGCGATGCGGCGACCACGCCGGACGCAGCGGTGGCGGCGCTGGTCGCTGCCTACGACGCGCTGGTCGCGCCGATCGCGAACCAGGTGATCGGCAGCATCACGCAGGCGCTGCCGGTCACCGGCGACGCGGCCTGCAACATGCCGGCCGGCGAACTGATCGCCGATGCGCAGCTGGCGGCCACCGCGGCGCCGCCCTTCGGAGGCGCGCAGTTCGCGTTGATGAACCGTGGCGGCGTGCGCAGCCCGGGCTTCAACTTCACGTCGAGTGCGGTCGGCGAGGGCGACGGCAACATCACCTACGGCGAGGCCTTCACGGTGCAGCCGTTCGGCAACAGCCTGGTGACGCTGACGCTGACCACGCAGAACGTGAAGGATGTGCTCGAGCAGCAGTTCGCCGGTTGCCGCGGCCAGCTCGCGACCGCGACCCGGCTGATGGTGCCGAGTGCCAGCCTGCGCTACACCTGGGACGGCAGCGCGGCCTGCAATGCGCGGGTGCGCGGCGTGACCTTGACGACGGCGGCCGGCACCGAGACGCTGGTCGACGTGGCCGGCGTGGTGGTGAACCCGCAGAAGACCTGGCGCGTGACGATCAACAACTTCATGGCGACCGGCGGCGACGGCTTTTCGACCTTCCAGCAGGGCACCAACCTGCTGGGCGGCGCGCAGGACATCGATGCGCTGAGCAGCTACCTGGCGAGCTACAAGGCGCCGAACGCGGCCTACGACCCTGCGACACCGGCACTCGGCAAGCCGCGCGTGGCCCGGGTCAACGCGCCGGCGGGCGGCGGCACCTGCCCGCTCGGGGCGGATGTGAATCCCTGAGCCAATCCTGGATCCAGCGCAAGCCAATCCCGACCCGCCAGGGTGGATTGGCTTCTGAGCTCAGGTGGCAGGCTTCCTATAATTTTTGTTGCATCGCACCACCCCAACAGCCCCGTTCTCAACCGTTCTCACCTGCACACAAGGAGCCGAGATGGAAGTCGACAAGCTGGTCACTGTCTATGGGTTTTCGCTGTTCGACGCCGACGCGGGCGGGCAACTCCCGGCCGCGTTCAAGGCGCCGCGATCGGTGATCGAACACGACTTTCATGGGACCGTGATGGAAGGCACGGCCGAGCTGGTCGATGCGGAAGCACTCGACGAGCAAGGCCGCTTCCGCCGCGTCGCGACGGCGTGGGGCGAGCTGGCGACCTGATGGCCTGAACGCTCGTCAGTCTTTCACTGCGCCGTTGTCCGCCTTCGGACGGCCGGTCTTCAGGCTGGGCACGCTGTTCAGCGCCGCCAGCAGGGCCTTGTCGGCCATCGCGTTCAGCGCCGCGATGCCGGCGCGCAGCAGCTCGCTCTTCTTGGTCGGGCGCTTCAAGGCGGCGGCCCGCAGCTTCAGCGCCTCGAGCACCTGGTATTCCGACTTCGGGATCGTGAAGCTGTCGCGCACCAGCTTGTGCTTGGGCTTCTCGGCGACCGCCGTGGCGGCCGGGGCAACTGCCTTCGCGGGGGCGACTTTCCTGGCGGCTACCTTCTTGGCTGAAGGCTTTTTCGCAGCAACGGGAGTCTTCCTCGCCGGAGCGGCAGCGGTCTTGGGGGTGGTCTTTGCGGTGGTCTTGCGTGGGGTCGGTGATGTGGTCATCGGCTTGACTTCAATGGTTTATACGATATATACCGTTTATACCAGACCTTGACGCGGCGCCATGCCGGAGCGGCCCGAGGTCCGGCGAACGGAGCGCAGATCATGGAGACAAGACGTCTTCGCGAACGACTCGGCCTGATGTCGATCGGCGCATTGATGATGGACCCGCAGTTCGTGCGGCGCGCGGCGCAGGACCGGGGCGACGAGGTCGCCTCGTCCGACACCGGTTCGCCGGGCGGTGACCTGCCGACGCTGCGCGCGCGCTGGCACACTGGCTGGGACCGCTGGCGTGCACGCCTGACCCGAGCCAAACCCTGATTTTCCCCATGCATGAGATCGAGCTGAAGTTCCAGATTCCCGAGACCCGATTCACGCACCTGCGACAGCGCTTCCTGCAGGGCCGCACCGAGGCCGTGCGGATGCAGGCGCATTACTTCGACACCGCCGACGGCCGTCTGGCCCGCCACGAGATCGCGTTGCGCCTGCGGCTCGAAGGCACGCGCTGGGTGCAGACGCTGAAGGCCAGCGGCGCGCACGGCGTGTCGCGGCTCGAGCACAACGCCGAACTGCCGGTCGACGCCGTGCGCAGCGGCGCACCGGCCATCAACCTCGATCGCCACCGCGGCTCGCCGGCGCACCGGCGGCTTCTCGACGTGCTGGGCGGCGTCGCCCTGCAAGAGGTGTTCCGCACCGAGGTCGACCGCGTCGTGCGCGTCTTCACGCTGCCGGGGGGCACCGAGGTCGAAGCGGCCCTCGATGTCGGGCAGGTCGTCGCCGGCACCGCGATGCACCCGCTGCGCGAGATCGAATTCGAATGGAAGGCCGGGCCGCTGCAAGGCCTGTTCGCGCTGGCCTCCGACTGGGTCGGCGAGCATGGCCTGTGGCTCGACATCGTCTCGAAGGCCGAGCGCGGCAGCTTGCTGTCGCACGGGCAGAGTCACCCGGCGGCGGCGCGCGCCAAGCCGCCGCAGCTGGCCGCGGACGCCGATGGTCCGGCCCTCGCGCGGGCTGCGATCAGCTCCTGCCTGGCCCAGGTGCTGCGCAATGCCAGCGCGGTCGCCTCCGGCAGCCGCCAGCCGGAGCACGTGCACCAGCTGCGCATCGGCCTGCGGCGCCTGCGCGTCGTGTTGCGCGAGATGGCGCCGCTCGACTGCGGGCTCGACCCGGGCTGGGAGGCGCCGGTGGCCGCGTTGTTCCGCGTGCTCGGCGTCGACCGCGACCAGCAGATCCTGGAGGACGAGACCGCCGATGCGCTGGTCGCCGCGGGCGCGCCGCCGCTGACGCGGCCCCGACTGCCGGCGGATGCCGGGCCGATCGAGGCGCGGGTGCAGCATGCGGATGTGCAGCAGGTGCTGCTGGCGGTCCAGGCCTATGCGATGGAAGCGTCGGCGATGAGCGGTGGCGCACACGACGGCCCGGCCGTGGCGGCCATCGGCGAACGCCTCGATGCCTTGCTGCGCCGCCTGATCGGGCATTCACGCGGCTTCGTCGACGCGCCGGCCGACGACCAGCATGCGGTGCGCAAGGAACTGAAGCGCCTGCGCTACCTCGCCGAGTTCATCGCGCCGCTGTACCGCGACAAGCCGGTCGCGCGCTTCTTCGAGGCCCTGGCGCCTGCGCAGGACGCGCTGGGAAGCCACAACGACCTGGCGGTGGCGCTGGAGGCCTATCGCGAGCGGGCCGTCACCGAACCCGAAGCCTGGTTCGCCGTCGGCTGGTTGGCCGCRCAGCAGGCCCGTTCGGCCCGCGCGGCGCGCAAGGCCCTGAAGCGCGCCGGCCAGGCCGAGCCGTTCTGGCACGGCAAGCTGCAGCGCTGAACGCGATCAGCGGGCGAGCGCCGCGTCCACCACCCGCTGCGCCTCGTCGAGCAAGCGCTGCAGGTGCGCCGCATCGCGGAAGCTCTCGGCGTAGATCTTGTAGATGTCCTCGGTGCCCGACGGCCGCGCCGCGAACCAGCCGTTCGCGGTGACCACCTTGATGCCGCCGATCGCCGCGCCGTTGCCCGGCGCCTGGCTCATCACCTGCACCACCGGGTCGCCGGCCAGCTCGGTCGAGCGGATCTGCTGCGGCGACAGCGCGGCGAGCTGCTGCTTCTGCGCCGCCGTCGCGGCTGCCGAGATGCGGCCCGCCACCGGCCGCCCGAGCGCGCCGGCCAGCTCGTCATAGACAGCGCCGAGGTCGCGGCCCTGCGTCGCGGTGATCTCGGCCGACAGCAGCGCGGCGGCGATGCCGTCCTTGTCGGTGCTCCAGGCGCTGCCGTCGCGGCGCAGGAAGCTCGCGCCGGCGCTTTCTTCGCCGGCAAAACCGAGGCTGCCCTTCAGCAGCCCGTCGGCGAACCACTTGAAGCCGACCGGCGCATCGAACAGCGGGCGGCCGAGGCGCGCGGCGATGCGCTCGATCAGCTGCGTCGTGACGACGGTCTTCGCGATGCCGATCTCGCGGCCCCAGGCCGACCGGTGCCGGAACAGGTGCTCGATCATCAGCGACAGGTAGTCGTTGGGCGGCAGCAGGCCGGCGCCCGGCGTGACGATGCCGTGGCGGTCGTGATCGGTGTCGCACGAGAACGCGATGTCGAAGCGGCCCTTCAGCGCAACCAGGCGCTGCATTGCGTACGGCGACGACGGGTCCATGCGGATCTGGCCGTCCCAGTCGAGCGACATGAAGCCGAAGGTCGGGTCGACCTCTTCGCTGACCACGGTCAGGTCGAGGCGGTAGCGCTCGGCGATCGCGCGCCAGTAGTGCACGCCGGCGCCGCCGAGCGGATCGACGCCCATGCGCACGCCGGCCGCGCGCACCGCGTCGAGATCGACCACCTGGCCGAGCTCGCCGACGTAGTGCTGCAGGTAGTCGTGGCGGCGCGTGGTGTCGGCGCGCAGTGCGCGCGCGGCCGGCATGCGCTTCACATCCTTCAGCGCGGTTTCGAGATGGCGGTTCGCCGCGGCCTGGATCCAGCCGGTCACCGTCTCGTCGGCCGGGCCGCCATGCGAGGGGTTGTACTTGAAGCCGCCATCGCGCGGCGGGTTGTGCGAGGGCGTCATCACGATGCCGTCGGCCAGGCCCTGGCCCGACACGGTGCGCCCGCGGTTGTGCACCAGGATCGCATGCGACACCGCCGGCGTCGGCGTGAACTCGTCGCGCTCGGCCAGCATCACCGTCACGCCGTTGGCCGCCAGCACCTCGAGCGCCGTGGCCGCGGCCGGTGCCGACAGCGCGTGCGTGTCGACGCCGAGGAACAGCGGCCCGTCGATGCCGGCCTGGCGCCGGTGGTCGCAGATGCCTTGCGCGATCGCGAGCACATGCCATTCGTTGAACGAGCGGTCGAGCGACGAGCCGCGGTGGCCGGAGGTGCCGAACGCGACGCGCTGCGCCGGCACCGAGGGATCGGGCCGATCGTCGGCGTAGGCGGCGAGCAGCCGGCCGACATCGACCAGCACCGAGGCGGGGGCCGGCTGCCCGGCGAGTTCGTTCAATGTGCTCATGCGATCGATCATAGGGAGCGGCTTGCCGGCCCAGGTGTCGCCGTGTGGCGGGCAGGGGCATTCCAGGGGCGTTTCGCGTGGGCGGCCGTCGCTTCGCATCGCGCGTGCCGGTGTGCGCGACCTCGTCCTTAAGGTAGGGAACCGTTCGCCGGATTCGATCGCTGCGCCGCAGCGGGCCGCAGCGATGCATCGAAAGTGCCTCGATCATGAAGATTCAGTCCACACCACTGTTTCAGGCCGGGGCGCCATCCGCATCGGCCACCGGTGCCGCCTCGCAGGGCGGGCAGCAGCACGGGGCCCTCATCGACCAGGTGATGGGTGGCCTGAAGCTCCCGAGCCTCACCCTCGGCGGCAAGGATGACGACAGCGAGGAGCCCGGCATGTCGGCGTCGTCGCTGTCGGCGATGCGCTCGCTGCCGCCGATGCCGCAGGCCCAGCCGCAGCAGGCGCTGGCGGTGCCGCAGGGCCAGGCGAGTGCGACGCAGGGCGCGCAGGGGGGCCAGGGCGGCGGTGGCGGYCCGGTGATGCCGTCGGCCAATGACAAGGCGCCTCCCGGTGCCTCGGCGCAGAGCATCGTCGATGGCAACCCGACGCTGAAGAACCTGGGCAACCAGAGCGGCGTGAAGGACAACCTGAAGAAGCAGTGCGGCGACTGGGACGATCCGGCCAAGAGCCCGCAGGAGCGGGCCGACGCGGCACAGCGTGCGTCCAACGTCGTCAGCTGGGTCAAGGGTGCGAAGGACCGCGACGGCGACGTGCGCCCCGCTGACGTGACGAAGAACGGCAAGATCGAAGGCTTCACGAAGGATGGCGACGCGCGCCACGGCACCGAGGCCGGCCTGCTGCAGGACTTCGGCAAGTACGGCTACGGGCACCTGAAGGCCGACCAGCGGCTCGACCAGACCAACGACGGCCATGTGAAGAAGAACGGCACGAACATGGACAACGCCGAGTACATCGGCCACAAGATCCTCGATGGCCTGTCGAAGGCCTTCAACTTCATCGGCGACCTGATCAAGAACACGCTCGGCAAGATCCCGGGCCTCGGCAAGGTGTTCTCTGCGCTGGGCGAGCTGGGCGCCAAGGCGATCGGCGGCGCGCTGCACGTGGCCGACACCGCGGTGATCGGCGGCGACGTGAAGAAGGCCGGCGTCGAGATGGGCGCGAGCCTGACGGAAACCGCCGTCGGCTTCGTGGACCCGACGGGCCTGGGTGCCAAGGCGGCCGGCGACGCGGTGCGCGGCAGCTACAAAGGTTGATGCGGTGAACACTGTGCTTGCACACAGTACTGTATGAAGATACAGTTCGCGCCTCGGAGGTCACCCATGTACGCAGAACTTCGCCAGAACTATCGTCCCCGCGGCCAGCGCATTCCCGCCTGGGTTGTACGGGTGTGGCGCTGGCTTTGATGACGACCCGGCGTTCGGCCCGCCCGCGCCTCAGCGGTTCAGTGTGTCGACCTGCCGCTTTGCTTCATCCACGTCCTTGTTGAGCTCGGCGAGGTAGCGGCTGCGCTCCTCGCTGCTCCATTCGGCATCTGAAAAGCTGTCGAGCGCATACGCCTTGCTGGTGTGCACGGTGCCGGCCTGCCGCGGCAGCATCGCGCGGTCCGGAAAGCGGTCGGGCACCAGCAGGAATCCCTGCACATCGCGCAGCGTCAGCGGAAAGGCCGGCCTGCCGTCGCGCACCAGCTTGCCGAACAGGCGCAGCCTGAACTCCTGCTCGCCGACAGCCACCTCGTCGTTGAAGCTCAGCAGCGCGAACGGCTTGCCGGCCGCATCGTCGACGCGCGCACTGACGACATAGCGGCCGGGCTGCGCCACCCGTGCCTTCAGGAAGAAATCGAGCGAGCCCGCCTGCAGCGCCTCGCGCACACCGGCCCATTCGGCGGGCACCAGCGGGTTGTAGACCAGGTCGAAATTGACGTTGCCCAGCTGGCCCGACTGGTTCAGGTAGGCCTGGATGCGGATCGTGCCGGCGAACTCCGCAAAGCCCTGCGTTGACGGCTGCAGCACCGCGGCCAGGCTGCCGTCCGCGGCCTCGGTGAACGTGACCGGCACCTGCGGCAGGCCTGAGGGCCGGCGCGCATCAGGGAGGTCGAACGCGACGGCGCGCGTCACCAGCAGCGGCAGCGGGCGATCGTCGTCATCGACGGCCCGCACCGTGAGGCGCACCGATTCGGCGCCGCTCGCGAACACCCGGTCCTGCGTGCTGCGCACGCGCACGCCCTTGGCCGGCTGGCCGCCGGGCGTGCGCAACGGCATCTCCTCGGCCACCGGATCGAACGGCCGCAGCTGGTCGGGATGCTCGGACAGCGGGCGCGCCTCGTGCGGGTAGCGCGTCGAGGTCTTGTACTTGGTGAGCGTGTCTTCAGAGCGCGCGAGCCGTTGCTGCCACAGGTCGAGCTGCGCGCGGCGCGCCTGCACCGCACTCGCGCTGAATGACGCCGGCCGCGGCGCGACCGGTGCTGCAACCGCGGCCACGGCCACCGGGGCAGGCGAGGGTGCCGGCACCTCGGCCGGTGCGTCGCGCCCGAAGCTCAATGCCACCAGCAGCGCGACCCCCATCGCGCACGCGGCGGCGACCAGCGCCGGCTTGCCCATGCGGTGTTGCCTCTCAGGTCAGCGCGCGTTCGTCGCCATGTCGGCGCGGACTTTGGAGACGACCCCGCCCCAGTTCTTGTTCGTGTAGTGGTTGTAGGCCTCGGCATCGTCGCGGAACACCACCGAATGGTTGCTCCACTTGGCGCGCCCGCCTTCGTTGTTCGCGGTGCCCAGCGTCAGGTCGTTGCACAGCCAGTCGCTCGGGTTGCAGAAGCTCGCGCCCGAGCTGCCCGAGACGCCGCCGCTGGAGTGGTACGCGACGACCTCGTCGTCCTGCCCCGGCAGCACGAAGGAGTACAGCGTGCCCTTCGAGCCGGCGTACATGTAGAACCAGGTCGCGCGGGTGTTGTTGTGGTCGTACAGCGCGCGGGCGGTGGCGGTCTTCAGGTCGGACACCAGCGGCTCCGAGACGGCCCAGTCGCCGGCATCGGCCAGCTCGCTGCCGCCCCCGGCGCCGGCGGCGATGTCGACCCACTTGATGTTCCAGCCGACCTGGGTCGTGCCGTCGCTGTTGCCGCATTCGCCGGTCGAGCTCGCGATCGCGGTCTTCTTGTAGCGCGCCGTGCCGCCGTACAGCGAGAGCGCGTAGCCGATCATCAGGTCGCCCGCGCTGTGCGCCGCGACGTAGCACCAGTTCGGCCCGGTGCAGTAGCAGTCGAGCGCGTTGCGCACCAGGTAGTTCTGGTCGGAGACGTGGTTGTAGCCGTCCCAGTTGACCGACTTCTTGTTGACGCCGGCCTCGACGGTCGCCGGCCCCCAGTAGGTGAAGTCGGCATAGTTGCCGAGGATCCCGCCGCCGGTGCGGCCGTTGATCCACAACGAGTAGTTGGTCGCCAGGGCCGCCGTCGTCAGGCCGACGAGCACGGCGCCGATCCCGGCCAGGCACAGCCGCGTGAGGTGTCGCATTGGGTTGTCTCCCTGTGTTGTCGAAACCGGCATGAAACCGATCTCGCGAGGCCCGAAAAGTACGCTCGTGCGGAAAAGTTCAGAAGCCCGAAGTTCCCCTCTTGACTTGCGCGATGTTCGCCCGCGTGTCTTGCACTTTCGTGTCAGCCTGGAGGCGGTGTCGTGGCCGCTTCCGGGTAACGAGTTCATCGCCCTGAGCAACTCGTGCAGCTGGGCTCGGCTGGCCGGATGAATTGCCGATCTTTATTCCGAAGTTGTTTCGCGGAGAACTTCTTGTGAAACAACAGCTTGCGTACTTTTCTAGTCTTCTTGCTGCGGATTTTCTGCCGATCTTTTTGCCGATCTTTTCAGTCGCCCCGCGTCTCACAGACCGCACAGCTTTCGGAACGGCCCCAGCACCGCTTCGCCGCGGAACGGCTTGACGATCCAGCCGGTGACGCCGATCGCCTTGCCGCGCTCGCGCATCTCGGTGTTGTCCTCGGTGGTCAGCATCACGATGCGCACTGCTGCGTTGCCGAGCTCGCTGCGGATCTTCTCGGCCATCGTCAGGCCGTCCATGTTCGGCATGTTGATGTCGCTCACCACCAGCTTGATGGCCGGGTCGAGCGACAGTTGGCGCAGGCCGTCGCGCCCGTCGTTGGCCTGGGCCACGTCGAAGCCGTTCTGCTTCAGGAAGCTGCAGACGATCTCGCGCATCGTGTGGGAGTCGTCGACGACCAGGATCTGGGCCATTCAGCGGTTTCTCTTCAGAAGAATTCCAGCTCGCCGGTGTTGTCGGTGGACGCCGGATTCGAGAACTCGACGAAGGCCTCGGGGCGGAACAGCAGGTTGAAGATGAAGCGCTGCACGATGGTCAGCGAACGCTGGCGCGGGTGGTTCGGGTCCGCGAGCTGGTAGCGGATGCACAGCTGCGGATCCTGCGAGCCGAACGAGATGTACTTCTGCTCGTGGTTGATCACGATCGGCACCTGCGTCTGCTGCGTCGGGAACGCCTCGGACGGGATGTAGTGGTTCTTGAACGCGCCCCAGATCAGGTTCGTGGTCTCGGCGATCAGGTTGTTGAGCTCGCGAAAGCCCAGGTCGCCGCCGACGCCCTCGAAGCCCATCCCCTGGGCCATGCCCTGGCGCAGCGCGCCTTCCTCGGTCTGCAGCATCATGTAGCCGCGGCACCAGGTGCTCTCCAGCGCAATCAGCGTCGACACCTGGCCGTAGATGATGCGGTCGTGCACCACGTAGGGCGCCCCGGCCTCCACCGTCGCGTTCGGGAACATCGAGCGGATGGCCTTGCAGGTCAGCTCGACGATGCCGTGCACCAGCGCCATCGGGTAGCGCAGGCCGAACAGGCTGCGCTCGATGTGGGCGCGCAGCTCATCGAGCTGGCCGCTGGCCCACGGGTGCGTGATGCAGCGCGATTCGTCGTCGGTCAGGGCCCGCGTGCTGGTGCGGCGCAGGAAGATCGGCAGCTCCGGGCGTTGGCGGTGCAGGGCCTGCGCGAGCTTCAGGCTGTCAGGCCCGTCGCAGGGCAGGTCTTCGGCCAGCAGCACGCCGGCCAGGTCCTTGTGCTGGGCCAGCGCGTCCATCGCGTCGGCCGCCGCGCGCGGCACGGTGATGATCCCGAGCGATTCGCAGAACTTGAGCAGCTCGGGATAGTGCTTCGGATCGTGCTCGAGCAGCAGGATCTTGGCGGCGAGGAAAGCGGTATCGGCCATGGGAAGGAATATCGGTAGCACAGCAGGAGACTGAACGCATCCCCCATCTTTTTGTCGGTTGCCGTGCTGATGTGCCGAGGGGTCTCGCTT
>NZ_JBFUGW010000217.1:0-10719 GCF_056402735.1 Rhizobacter sp. P3_C12 | reverse complement strand
AGCTGGCGCACCGGCGACACCAGCGCCTCGCCGGCGGGCGTCAACGCGACGCGCCGCCGCGTGCGGTCGAACAGCGCGGTGCCGAGCCGGGCCTCGATCTGCCGGATCGCGAGCGTCAGCGGCGGCTGCGTCATGTTGAGCTGCTGCGCTGCGCGGCCGAAGTGCAGCGTCTCGGCCAGCACCAGGAACTGCCGCCAGGCGCGCAGCTCGACGCGAAGCTCGTCACTCATACACAAGACATATCAATCCACCACGCTGGATATATTGGACGACATTCTGCACGCGATCGATACTCACGCTCCCCCCGAGCATCCGCCAGGAGACACCCCGATGAGCAGCCCCGTCAACCGCCGTTCGAAGAACATCACCGAAGGCGTCGCACGCGCGCCGAACCGTTCGATGTACTACGCGCTCGGCTACCAGGAAGGCGACTTCAAGAAGCCGATGATCGGCGTGGCCAACGGCCATTCGACGATCACGCCGTGCAACTCCGGCCTGCAGAAGCTGGCCGACGCCGCGGTGGCCGGCATCGAGGAAGCCGGCGGCAATGCGCAGATCTTCGGCACGCCGACCATCAGCGACGGCATGGCGATGGGCACCGAGGGCATGAAGTACAGCCTGGTGTCGCGCGAGGTGATCGCCGATTGCATCGAGACCTGCGTCGGCGGCCAGTGGATGGACGGCGTGCTGGTGGTCGGCGGCTGCGACAAGAACATGCCCGGCGGCATGATGGGCATGCTGCGCGCCAACGTGCCGGCGATCTACGTCTACGGGGGCACCATCCTGCCGGGGCGCTACAAGGGCCAGGACCTGAACATCGTCAGCGTGTTCGAGGCGGTCGGCCAGTTCAGCGCCGGCAACATGAGCGAGGAAGACTTCTGCGAGATCGAGCGCCGCGCGATCCCCGGCAGCGGCTCGTGCGGCGGCATGTACACCGCCAACACGATGAGTTCGTCGTTCGAGGCGCTGGGCATGGCCCTGCCCTTCAGCAGCACGATGGCCAACCCGCACGACGAGACCGCCAACACCGCGAAGGCGGCGGCGCGCGTGCTGGTCGAGGCGGTGAAGGCCGACCTGAAGCCGCGCGACATCGTCACGAAGAAGTCGATCGAGAACGCGGTGGCGGTGATCATGGCCACCGGCGGCTCGACCAATGCGGTGCTGCACTTCCTCGCGATCGCGCATGCGGCCGGCGTCGACTGGACCATCGACGACTTCGAGCGCGTGCGCCGCAAGGTGCCGGTGCTGTGCGACCTGAAGCCCTCGGGCCGGTACCTGGCGGTCGACCTGCACCGTGCCGGCGGCATCCCGCAGGTGATGAAGGTGCTGCTGAAGGCCGGCCTGCTGCACGGCGACTGCATGACGATCACCGGCAAGACGGTGGCCGAGAACCTGGCCGACATTCCCGATGTGCCGCGCGCCGACCAGGACGTGATCCGCACCATCGACAACCCGATGTACGCCGAGGGCCACCTCGCGATCCTGAAGGGCAACCTGTCGCCCGAGGGCTGCGTCGCGAAGATCACCGGCCTGAAGAACCCGGTGATCACCGGGCCGGCGCGGGTGTTCGACGACGAGCAGTCGGCGCTGGCTGCGATCATGGCGCGCAAGATCGTCGCCGGCGACGTGATGGTGCTGCGCTACCTCGGCCCGAAGGGCGGACCGGGCATGCCCGAGATGCTGGCACCGACCGGCGCGCTGATCGGCCAGGGCCTGGGCGAATCGGTCGGCCTGGTCACCGACGGCCGCTTCTCCGGCGGCACCTGGGGCATGGTGGTGGGGCACGTCGCGCCCGAGGCCTACGCCGGCGGCACCATCGCGCTGGTGCACGAAGGCGACTCGATCACGATCGACGCCCACACGCTGACGCTGCAGTTGAACGTCAGCGACGAGGTGCTGGCGCAGCGCCGTGCCGCCTGGACGCCGCCGAAGCCGCGCTACACGCGCGGCGTGATGGCGAAGTTCTTCAAGAATGCCGCGAGCGCGAGCCAGGGGGCGGTGCTGGACAACTGATCGACGGTGGTGATCCGGCAAGTTGCCCTGCGGGGCGACTTGCGCGGCGTCAGACTTTGCGCTTCTTGCGGCGGCCGCGCTTGTCCATGCCGAGCTTGGCCAGGCTCTCTTCGCGGCGCTTGGCGACGCGCTCGTCCATCTTCTCGACTTCCTTGCGCTTGGTGTAGCCGGTCGCATCGGCAAAGATCCACCAGGCAATGGCCGCACCGAAGGGCCACAGGATCGCGATCCATCCCCACTCGGCTGCCGGGCCCACTTCGGCCAGTTTCATCACCAGCAGCAGCACCCCCAAAACGACGAAATACATGAGCGTCCCTCGATCTTTTGCCTTGTCCTACGCGAGGCAACGGTCAACCATGCCACGTAGAATTCGTTGAGTTTCCAGTATCCCACCCCTTCGGAAGGAAATCATGAAGTCGCTGCTCTCGCTGATCGTTGCCCTCTCCGCCCTGGCAGCCGCACCGGCTTTCGCCAACCCGGAGCTGGCGCAGAAGAAGAATTGCATGGCCTGCCACGCCATCGACAAGAAGCTGGTCGGCCCGTCCTACAAGGATGTCGCCGCGAAGTACGCCGGCCAGAAGGACGCCGTCGACAAGCTGGCACAGAAGGTGATCAAGGGCGGCGCCGGCGCGTGGGGCGCGGTCCCGATGCCCGCGAACACGCAGGTGTCCGACGCCGAAGCCAAGCAGTTGGTCACGTGGATCCTGAGCTTGAAGTGATCGGCGTCAGCCGATCGACAAAAAGCCCCGCACTGCGGGGCTTTTCTTTTGGGACTCGGATCCGCCTTCAATAGGCCTGGCCGAGCTGCTCGAGGATCGCGGGGTTCTCCAGCGTGCTCGTGTCCTGCGTCACCGCCTCGCCCTTGGCCACCGAGCGCAGCAGCCTGCGCATGATCTTGCCGGAGCGCGTCTTCGGCAGGTTGTCGCCGAAGCGGATGTCCTTCGGCTTCGCGATCGGGCCGATCTCCTTGCCGACCCAGTCGCGCAACTGCTTCGCGATCGCCTTGGCTTCGTCACCGCTCGGGCGCGGGCGCTTCAGCACGACGAACGCGCAGATCGCCTCGCCGGTCGTGTCGTCCGGGCGACCGACCACCGCCGCTTCGGCGACCAGTTCGGTGAAGCCCACCAGCGCCGACTCGATCTCCATCGTGCCCATGCGGTGCCCGCTGACGTTCAGCACGTCGTCGATGCGGCCGGTGATCGTGAAATAGCCGGTCTTCTCGTCGCGGATCGCACCGTCGCCGGCCAGGTAGTACTTGCCCTGGAAGTCGGCCGGGTAGTAGCTCTTCTTGAAGCGCTCCGGGTCGCCGTAGATGGTGCGGATCATCGATGGCCACGGCTTCTTGACGACCAGGATGCCGCCCTGCCCGTTCGGCACGTCCTTGCCGGTCTCGTCGACCACGGCGGCGATGATGCCGGGGAACGGCAGCGTGCACGAGCCCGGCACCAGCGGCGTCGCGCCCGGCAGCGGCGTGATCATGTGGCCGCCGGTCTCGGTCTGCCAGAAGGTGTCGACGATCGGGCAGCGGCCGCCGCCGATGTGCTCGTGGTACCACTCCCAGGCCGCAGGGTTGATCGGCTCGCCGACCGAGCCGAGGATGCGCAGCGAACCCAGGTCGTAGTTGCGCGGGTGCACCGCTGCGTTGCTCTCGGCCGCCTTGATCAGCGAGCGGATCGCCGTCGGCGCGGTGTAGAACACGCTGACCTTGTGGTCCTGGATCATGCGCCAGAAGCGGCCGGCGTCGGGGTACGTGGGCACGCCCTCGAACACGATCTCGGTGCCGCCCAGCGCGAGCGGCCCGTAGGCGATGTAGGTGTGGCCGGTGACCCAGCCGATGTCGGCGGTGCACCAGAAGATGTCGTCGGGCTTCAGGTCGAAGGTCCACTTCGTCGTCAGCGCCGCATGCAGCAGGTAGCCGCCGGTCGAGTGCTGCACGCCCTTGGGCTTGCCGGTGGAGCCCGAGGTGTACAGCAGGAACAGCGGGTGCTCGGCGCCGACCCATTCGGGTTCGCAGGTGACCGGCTGCGCGGCCGTCAACTCGTGCATCCAGCGGTCGCGCGACGCATCGAATGCGATCTGGCCGCCGGTGCGCTGGTAGACGATGACGCTCTTGACGCTGTCGCAGCCGCCGAGCGCGATCGCGTCGTCGACGATCGCCTTCAGCGGCAGCTGCTTGCCGCCGCGCAGCTGCTCGTCGGCGGTGATCACCATCACCGCGCCGGCATCCTCGATGCGGTCGCGCAGGCTCTGCGCCGAGAAGCCGCCGAACACCACCGAGTGGGTGGCGCCGATGCGCGCGCAGGCCTGCATCGCGACCACGCCCTCGACCGACATCGACATGTAGATGACGACGCGGTCGCCCTTCTTGACGCCCTGCGACTTCAGCGCATTGGCCATGCGGCAGGTCTTCGCGAGCAGGTCGCGGTAGCTGACGCGCGTCACCTGACCGTCATCGGCCTCGAAGATGATCGCGGTCTTGTCGCCGAGGCCGGCCTCGACCTGCTTGTCCAGGCAGTTGTACGAGACGTTCAGCGTGCCGTCCTCGAACCACTTGAAGAACGGCGCCTGGCTGCTGTCGAGCGTCTTCGTGAACGGCGTCTTCCAGCTCACCACCTCGCGCGCGAGGCGGGCCCAGTAGCCTTCGTAGTCGGCCTCGGCCTCGGCGCACAGCTTGTCGTAGGCGGCCATGCCGGACACATGGGCGGCCTTGGCCAAGGCCGCGGGGGGGGCGTAGACCTTGTGCTCGCTCGAACTCATGCTTGTCTCCTTCAGCGGTTTGCGAATTCTGCACGCACCATAGACAGCTGCTCTTACGAACGACTGACGCAGGCGCCCGGGTCTTCACCGATGGTGCGCCCACTACAATTTCAGGCAACCGGACTATCCCTGCACACCCCATGACCCAGATCCCCGACCACAGCAACAGCAAGCTGCGCCCCTTGCCCAACCTCATCTTCATGAGCCGTTGGCTGCAGCTGCCGCTGTACCTCGGGCTGATCGTCGCGCAGGCGGTCTACGTGTTCCACTTCTGGGTCGAGCTGGTGCACCTGGTCGAAGCGGCCTTCGGCAGCCAGACGGCGCTGCAGGCGGTGTTCACCGCGGTCGGCGTCAGCGGCGATGCCGCCAAGGGCACCAAGCTGACCGAGACGACCATCATGYTGGTCGTGCTCGGCCTGATCGACGTGGTGATGATCTCCAACCTGCTGATCATGGTGATCGTCGGCGGCTACGAGACCTTCGTGTCGCGCATGAACCTCGAAGGCCACCCCGACCAGCCGGAGTGGCTGAGCCACGTCAACGCCTCGGTGCTGAAAGTGAAGCTCGCGACCGCCATCATCGGCATCTCGTCGATCCACCTGCTGAAGACCTTCATCAACGCCGATGCGCTGAGCGACCGGGTGCTGATCGCGCAGACGGTGATCCACTGCGCCTTCCTGCTGTCGGCGATGGCGATCGCGATCACCGACCGCCTGCTGCCGCACACCCCCTCGAATCACTGAGGCCGGCGCGCACCGCCCAGCAGCAGCAAGGTGCCGGCGATGCCGGCGATCAGCGAGCCGCACAGCACGCCGAGCTTGACCTGCGTCTCGTAGTCGCCGCCGCGGCCCTCGAAGGCCAGCGCGCCGATGAACAGGCTCATCGTGAAGCCGACACCGCACAGCACGCAGACGCCGAAGAACTGCCGCGTGCTGGCGCCGGCCGGCAGCTCGGCCCCGGCCAGCCGGATCAGCAGCCAGGCGGCACCGAACACGCCGATCGCCTTGCCCAGCACCAGCCCGCCGGCGATGCCCAGCGGCACCGTCTGCGCGAGCGTGCCGAACGTGACGCCCTGCAGCGACACGCCGGCATTGGCGAACGCGAACATCGGCAGCACCGCGAACGCGACCCAGGGGTGCAGCGCATGCTCGGTGGTCTCGAGCGGCGAATGGCCCTCGTCGCCGCCCCGCAGCGGAATCGCCAGCGCCGTCGCCACGCCGGCCAGCGTCGCATGCACGCCCGATTTCAGCACGCACACCCAGATCACCAGCCCGACGATGACGTACGGCCCGACGCTCATCACCCGGGCGCGGTTCAGCAGGAACAGCACGACGCCGCCGGCCAGCGCCGCGCCCAGCATCGCGAGCGACACGTCGGCGGTGTAGAACAGCGCGATCACGACGATCGCGCCCAGGTCGTCGATGATCGCCACCGCCGTCAGGAAGACCTTCAGCGAGGCCGGCACGCGCGAGCCCAGCAGCATCAGGATGCCGAGCGCGAACGCGATGTCGGTGGCCGCGGGGATCGCCCAGCCGTGCAGCGCGACCGGGTCGCCCAGGTTGATGCCCGCGTAGATCAGCGCCGGCACCGCCATGCCGCCAACCGCCGCGCCGGCCGGCAGCAGCGCCTGCCGGGCCGAGGCCAGTTCGCCGGCCAGCATCTCGCGCTTGATCTCGAGCCCGACCAGGAAGAAGAACACCGCCATCCACAGGTCGTTGACCCACAGCAGCAGCGGCTTGGCCAGCACCAGCAGGTCGCCGCCGATGCGCAGCTCGCCCGGCAGGTCGACGAAACGCTGGTAGGCCTCGTGCCACGGCGAGTTGCTGACGATCAGCGCGATCATGGCGGCCAGCGCCAGCACGACGCCGCCCGCCGATTCGGACGCGATGAAGCGCCGGATGCCATTCAGCATGAGTTCTCCCCTGTCAGTAAAATTCGCGGCTCAAGCCCAGCCCGCTCGCCGGGGATTGTTCCGCAGTTCAGCAGTTCCGCCCACTTTCCGGGATAGCCACATGACCTCGATCCGCTACACCGACCTGGTTGACAGCGTCGCCGCCGCACTCCAATACATCAGCTACTACCACCCGGCCGACTACATCGCGCACCTGGCGCGGGCGTACGAAGCCGAGCAGGGCCCGGCCGCGAAGGATGCGATCGCGCAGATCCTGACCAACTCGAAGATGTGCGCCGAAGGCCGCCGCCCGATCTGCCAGGACACCGGCATCGTCAACGTCTTCATGAAGATCGGCATGGACGTGCGCTTCGAGGGCTTCCCGGCCGGCGTGGAAGACGCCGTCAACGAAGGCGTGCGCCGCGGCTACCTCGACCCCGAGAACAAGCTGCGTGCGAGCATCGTGGCCGACCCGCACTTCGAGCGCAAGAACACCAAGGACAACACGCCGGCGGTGATCCACATGAGCCTGGTGCCGGGCAACACGGTCGACATCCAGATCGCGGCCAAGGGCGGCGGCAGCGAGAACAAGAGCAAGTTCGTGATGATGAACCCGAGCGACAGCCTGGTCGACTGGGTGCTGAAGACGGTGCCGACGATGGGCGCCGGCTGGTGCCCGCCGGGCATGCTGGGCATCGGCATCGGCGGCACGGCCGAGAAGGCGATGCTGCTCGCGAAAGAGTCGCTGATGCAGGACATCGACATGTACGAGCTGAAGGCGCGCGGCCCGCAGAACAAGCTCGAGGAGCTGCGCATCGAGCTGTGCGACAAGATCAATGCGCTCGGCATCGGCGCGCAGGGCCTGGGCGGGCTGACCACCGTGCTCGACGTGAAGATCGCCACCTACCCGACGCACGCGGCCAGCAAGCCGGTCGCGATGATCCCGAACTGCGCCGCCACGCGCCATGCGCACTTCGTGCTGGACGGCTCCGGCCCGGCCTTCCTCGAGGCGCCCAGCCTCGACCTGTGGCCCGACGTGAAGTGGGCTCCCGACTACAACAAGAGCCGCCGCGTCAACCTCGACACGCTGACGCGCGAAGAGGTGGCGAGCTGGAAGCCGGGCGAAACGCTGCTGCTGAACGGCAAGATGTTGACCGGCCGCGATGCCGCGCACAAGCGCATTCAAGACATGCTCGCCAAGGGCGAGAAGCTGCCCGTCGACTTCACCAACCGCGTCATCTACTACGTCGGCCCGGTCGATCCGGTGCGCGACGAGGTGATGGGCCCGGCCGGCCCCACCACCGCGACCCGCATGGACAAGTTCACCGAGATGATGCTCGCGCAGACCGGGCTGATCGGCATGATCGGCAAGGCCGAGCGCGGCCCGACCGGCATCGATGCGATCAAGAAGCACAAATCGGCCTACCTGATGGCGGTGGGCGGCGCGGCCTACCTGGTCTCGAAGGCGATCCGCAAGGCCGAGGTGGTGGGCTTCGCCGACCTGGGCATGGAAGCGATCTACGAGTTCGAGATCAGCGACATGCCGGTGACGGTGGCGGTCGATTCCGAGGGCACCTCGGTGCACACGACCGGCCCGAAGGAGTGGCAGGCGAAGATCGGCAAGATCCCCGTCGCGGTCTCCTGAGCCATGGGCTGACGTGCACGCCCTGCCCTTCGCGCTGACGAAGATCCAGGCGCCGCGGCCGCGCGGCGAGCACCTGGATCGGCCGCAGCTCGAAGGGCGCCTCGCCGCCGCCCTCGGCCAGGCGCGGCTGATGCTGCTGTGCGCGCCGGCCGGCTTCGGCAAGACGGCGCTGCTGGGGCAGCTGCTGGCCTCGCGGCAGGACACCGCGGTCGCCTGGATCGCCGCCGACGATGACGACGACCTGGCGCGCTTCATCGCCTGCCTGGTCGCCGCGCTGGAACCGCACGATCTGCCATGGCGCATCTCGCCGCAGGCATTGACCACGCTCGGGCAGCAGCCACGCGGGCTGCGCCGCATCGCCGATGAACTGCTGAGCGCCTTGGGCGGTGCCGACCTGCTGCCAGGACAAGAGCACGGCCTGATCGTGCTGGACGATGCGCACCGCATCGCCGATGCGCGCATCTTCGAGCTGCTCGACCTGCTGCTGGAGCAGCTGCCGGCCCGCTGGACCGTGCTGCTCGCGAGCCGCACCGATCCGCCGCTGTCGCTGGCCCGGCTGCGCGCGCAGGGCGAGCTGCTCGAGCTGCGCCAGGCCGAGCTGGGTTTTGCCGACGACGAGGTGCGCTCGCTCGCCGCCCGGCGGGGTGCCGATGCCGGGTTGGTGCAATCGCTGGTCGAGCGCCTGCAGGGCTGGCCGGCCGGCATCCGGCTGAGCCTCGATGCGGCGACGCTGGCCGGCACCCGCACGCCGGCGGCACTCGGCCAGCGCCACCTGTTCGACTACCTCGCGAGCGAGGTGCTGGCCGACATGCCGGACGGGCTGCGCCGCTTCCTGCTGCAGACCTCGGTGCTCGCCGAGCTGGAAGCCGGGCGCTGCAGCGCGCTGACCGGTGACCCGCAGGCCGCCGGCTGGCTGGACGACATCGAACGCCGCGGCCTGTTCGTCACCGTGCTCGACGGGCCGCAGCTGACGCTGCGCCTGCACGACCTGTTCCGCGACTTCCTCGAAGACCGGCTGCGCCACGAATCTCCCGACGCGCTCGCCGGCTTGCTGCATCGCGCCGCCGAGACCGAGCCCGACGCCGCACGCCGCATCGGCTACCTGCAGCGTGCCGGCGACTGGGCGGCCGCCGAGGCGGCGCTGAATGCCGTCGCCCGCGGCTGGCTCACCGACGGCCTGCTGACGCAGACGCAGCGGCTGCTGGCGCAGTTTCCGGCCGCGTGGCGAGAGCGCTCGTCGCCGCTGATGCTGCTGCAGGGGCTGGCCGCGTGGGCGCGCTGGGATTTCGTCGCGATGGCCGGGCACTTCCAGCAGGCGCTGCGCCTGGCCGAGCAGCAAGGCCGGGCAGACCAGGCGCAGCGGGCGCGGGCCTACGTGGCGCTCAGCCTGTGCCAGGTCGACCAGCGCGACGACGCGGCCGCGCTGCTCGCCGAGCTGCGCACGCAGGCCTTGCCGCTCGAAGCCGAGGTCACGACGCTGACCGCCAGCCTGTGGCATGCCGGCGACTACGGGCCGGTCGGGCCGTCCGCCGGCTACATGGCGCGGCGCAACACGCTGCTGGCCGATTGCAGCGACATCGGCCTGTGGTACCAGGCGACGCCCAACCCGCGCGATGTGACGCTGCCCGGCATCGCCCCGGCCCTGACCGAGTTCGTCGAACGCGCGCTGCGGCTGGCGCCCGAGCACCCGACCGCGATGAGCGCGATCGCCTGGCTGCTGCACGGGCTGATCGCACTGTGGCACGGCGATGCGGTGCGCGCGGCCGAGCGGCTGCAACGTGCCGACGAGGAGTCGCGCTGGCTCGGCGGCCCGCGCAATGTGCGCACGATGCTGGCGCTGGCGGGCGGCATGCTGCACGCGCTGCGCGGCGACATCGACGCGATGCGCCAGGCCGCCGCCCACCTGCTGGCCGACCCTGAGCAGGAGCCGCCGAGCGCGCGCCGCGAGAAGCTGCGCCGCAACATGCAGTTCCAGGCGCTGCGGCTGGCGATGATCGCCGACGATGCGGAGCGCGCCCGCGCCCTGGTGGCAACGCTGGGCGCGCCGGACCTGCTGGCCTCGACGCGCATCGCGCAGCGGGCCCGCGAGCTGGCGCTGCCGGCCTTCGCGGCCGAGCTGGCCGGGCGCTGGCCGCAGGTGGTCGAGTGCTGGCAGGCGGCGCTGCAGACGCCCGATGCGCTCGAGTGGTACGGGCTGCTCACCGAAGGCAGGCTGCGTCTCGCGGCGGCGCTGGTGCGGCTGGGCCGGCAGCGCGAGGCGGCGCAGCAGGTCGAGGCCGCTGCGCTGCGCTGTGCGAGCGACGGCTGGATCGGCTCGGCGCTGCTCGCCGGCCCGCGCGCGCTGGCGACGCTGGCGCATGGCGGCATGGTGCTGGGCGCCGGGGCGCAGGCGGCGCTGGCGAACTGGCTGGAC
>NZ_JBFUGW010000216.1:0-10793 GCF_056402735.1 Rhizobacter sp. P3_C12 | reverse complement strand
GGCCAGTGGCGCGGGCAGCGGGGCGGTCGGGCGGCTGCGGCTCGGCTTCGTCTCGACGGTGGGCTTCGGGCCGCTGCCGGGCTGGCTGCGCGATTTCCGGCTCGCCGAGCCCGGCATCCACGTCGTGCTGCGCGAAGCCACCACCGACGTGCAGCTCGCCGCGCTCGCCCAGGGCGAGGCCGACGCCGGCTTCGTGCTGCACGCGCCCGGCATGCTGCCGGCGCCGGCGCTCGAGCACCTGTCGCTCGGCACCGAGCCGCTGGTGCTGGCGCTGCCGGCCGCATCGCAGCTGGCCGGTGCGCGCCGGCTGTCGTTGCCGGCGCTGCTGGCGCAGCCGCTGATCATCTTCCCGCGGGCGATCGCGCCGTCCATCCACGATGCGGTGTTCGCGTTCTACCACCGGCATGGCGCGACACCGGTGATCGGACAGGAGGCGATCCAGATGCAGACCATCGTCAACCTGGTGTCGGCCGGCCTCGGCCTCGCCTGGGTGCCCGAATCGGTGACCCAGCTGCGGCGCGATGGTGTCAGCTACCGGCAGCTGCCGCCGTCGCTGGCGGCATCGGGCGGCGCGGCGCCGCGCTCGGAAACCAGCCTGGTGTGGCCGCGCGATGCCGGGCCGGTGGTCGAGCGCTTCGTTCGTTTCGTGCGCACATCGCTGGCGACCTGAGCTGGGGTATCGTTCGCCTGCTTCCGCATTGCCCTGGCCCTCCACACCCATGCTCGTTCACCCGAAAATCGATCCCGTCGCGCTGCAGATCGGCCCGCTGGCCATCCACTGGTACGGCATCACCTACCTGGTCGCCTTCGGGCTGTTCCTGTGGCTCGCATCGATCCGCGTGCGGCAGACGCAGTTCGCGCAGGCCGGCTGGACGCGCCGCGATGTCGAAGACCTGCTGTTCTACGGTGTGCTGGGCGTCGTGATCGGCGGCCGGCTCGGCTACGTGCTGTTCTACAAGCCCGGGTACTACGCCAGCCATCCGCTCGAGATCTTCTCGGTCTGGAAGGGCGGCATGGCCTTCCACGGCGGCCTGCTGGGCGTGATCGCGGCGATGGGCGTGTTCGCCTGGATGCGCAAGCGGCCGTTCTGGCAGGTCACCGACCTGATCGCGCCGTGCGTGCCGACCGGGCTCGCGTCCGGGCGCATCGGCAATTTCATCAACGGTGAGTTGTGGGGCCGCGTCACGTCGACCGACCTGCCGTGGGGCATGGTGTTTGCAGGCGCGGGCCCCGAGCCGCGGCACCCGTCGCAGCTCTACCAGTTCGGCATGGAAGGCCTGCTGCTGTTCGGCTTTCTCTGGTGGTTCTCGCGCAAGCCGCGGCCGATGGGCCAGGTGTCGGGCGCCTTCCTGATCGGCTACGGGCTGTGCCGCTTCATCGCGGAGTTCTTCCGCCAGCCGGACGACTTCCTCGGCTTCCTCGCGCTCAACATGAGCATGGGCCAGTGGCTGTGCGTGCCGATGATCCTCGCGGGCATCGTGCTGTGCGCCTGGTCGGCGCGGCGCGGTTTTCCGGCCGGCGAGAAAGTGGCGAAAGAGAAGGTGGCGGCATGAGGCAGATCTTCTTCGACACCGAAACCACCGGCCTGAGCCCGGAGTCGGGCGACCGCATCATCGAGATCGGCTGCGTCGAGATGGTGAACCGGCGCCTGACCGGCAACAACAAGCACTTCTACGTCAACCCTCAGCGCTCGAGCCACGAGGATGCGGTGAAGATCCACGGGCTGACCGACGAATTCCTGGCCGACAAGCCGCTGTTCGCCGCGATCGCCGACGACCTGATGGATTTCCTCGCGGGTGCCGAGATCGTCATCCACAACGCCGGCTTCGATGTCGGCTTCATGAATGCCGAGCTGCGCCGGCTCGGCCGCCGGCCGTTCGCCGAGTGCGTGGCGGGCGTCAGCGACAGCTTGCTGATGGCGCGCGAGATGTTCCCAGGCAAATCGAATTCGCTCGATGCGCTGTGCAAGCGGCTGGAGGTCGACAACTCCAACCGCTCGCTGCACGGCGCGCTGCTGGATGCCGGCCTGCTGGCCGAGGTCTACATCAACATGACGCGCGGACAGAACTCGCTGGTGATCGATGCGGGCGGCACGTCGTCGCTGGACATCGTCGTCGCGGCGATCGACTTCAGCGCCTTCGACCTGCCGGTCATCGTCGCGAACGACGACGAGCTGGCGGCGCACGCGAAGCTGCTCGCCGATCTCGACAAGGCCTCCGGAGGCAAGACGGGGTGGCGCCAGCTTGTGGCATAATCCAGGGCTTCGCGACAAGGCAGTGATGTTGAAACGCGAAGCCGGTGATCGCAAGACACTCGGGCGGTTAACTCAGCGGTAGAGTGCCACCTTCACACGGTGGAAGTCGCAGGTTCGAACCCTGCACCGCCCACCAGTCCGATCATCGTTGGCAAGAGACAGGCAGCAAGAGACAGGCAGCAAGAGACAGGCAACCAGAAGCAGGCAGCACAACGGTGCTGCTTTTTTTTGCCTGTCATGCACACGACGCGCAATGGCAAGAGCCGCCATTCGCCGCAGATATAGTGTCAGACGGCATGTTCCGCACCCACCATCACCTGAACCGCGCGCTGGCCGCGCAGTGCGCCACGCTGTGTGCCGCGCTGGCGTGCACCACCGCGCAGGCCGGCCCACCCGAAGGCGACCTGTTCGGCTACAAGCTCGGTGCGCCGTACGCCGTCGGCGAGCTGACCCAGCAGCGCACCCGCGTCTCGCCGATGGTCGAGATGATGATCGACAAGCCCGACAAGGCCCCCGACTTCAAGGCCATCGAACTGCTCGCGACGCCGAAGAGCCTGACGCTGCTCAGCGTGCACGGCGTCGCCGATTTCCCCGACGAGACCCAGGCGCGTGCCTTCGCGGCCCGCCAGTCCGCGCTGATCGCCGTCGCCTACGGCGACAAGTGCCCGAAGAGCCCGTCGTTCATGAACGACCTGCTGAAGCTGCTGTGCCCCGGCGGGCTGGAGCTGTCGGTGTCGTACTACCCGCCTGATGCTTCGCGGGCGCAGCACAAGGTGCACCTGGGCCTGCGGCTGGCACCGGACAGCGAGGCCGGGCGCCGCCTGAGCCGCCTGGCGGAGCAGGAGTCGACCGCGGCATCGACCCCACCGGCGACCCCGCCGGCCCCCGATGTGGATTCGGCGCAACGCGCCGACAAACCAAAAGCCGATACACCGGCCGCGAAGCAGTCGCCGCAATAGGCGCCCGAACGCCGCCTTTCTTCGCGAAGGCAGGCGTTTCAATCGCTCGGATTGGCAGGAAATCACCTTGCTATTTTCCGTGTGCAATCAACGACTTATCGGCAGCCGATGGCTGTTTTGTAGCGATCGCCTACAAGTCTGTAACAAGACCTGAAACAGCTTGCACGTCGGATAAACCCTGATCCGCTCCATCGATATTTCCGATGGATGGATAGCTCCCCCTATGCCACCCCCGTGAACGAGGGGGTGTCGACCCTCATCGGACGCTTGCAAAAACCAAAGACCTCGGTTTGACCTCCCGTAACAGGCGACACCTCTGGTCGTTCAATGATTCGTCCCAGCCGTCGAAACAGGGATGCCCGATCGACGGGCGCAGGGATTGGCCCGGCGTTGCAGGTTGGCTAGAGGAGCTATTCGATGAGTTGGTTTCACAAGGTGTTGGGCGCGTTCTGCGTGACGGCCGTGCTGGCCGGATGCGGCGGGTCTTCGACGGATCAAGGTACCGATGCGGCAGACGCCGCCGGCACGAGCGAATCGGCCGAAGCACTGCGCATCGCAGCCGCCGCCGGTACGCGCTATACGCTGACGGTGTCCGGCCAGGCGGGCGGCCTGATCGGCTCCCAGCCCGCAGGCATCGTCTGCGGTGAAGGCAACACCCAGTGCAGCGCGAGCTTCGCGGCCGGCACGCAGGTGATGATCGGCCACCGCGCCAGCAGCGGCTACACCTTCAAGGGCTGGAGCGGCGGTTCGTGCTCCGGCACCGAGTTCTGCTACGTGACGATGGGCCAGAACYGCACGGTGGTCGGCAGCTTCGTTTCGAACAGCACGCCCACCCCGACGCCGACCCCCACGCCGACGCCGACGCCGACGCCTACCCCCACACCCACCCCGACCCCCACGGTCACCTACCCGCTGGCGATTACCGTCACCGGCAGCGGCTCGCTCACGTCGAGCCCGGCCGGCGTGTCGTGCAGCGCATCGTGCACCAGCGTCTTCTACTCGGGCACGCCGGTCACGCTGAACCCGGCACCGGCTTCCGGCTACAGCTTCAGTGGCTGGAGCGGCGCCTGCTCGGGCACCGGCACCTGCACGGTGCAGATGAATGCAGCGGCGGCGGTCGGCGCCTCGTTCACCGCCACCTCCACCGGCGGCGGCTCGGGCGGAACCGGCGGTACCGGCAACGGCACGGCGCCGGGCACCGGCACCGGCAAGGCCTACTTCGTGGCGACCACCGGCAGCGACAGCAACGCCGGCACGCTCGCGGCCCCGTTCAAGACGATCAACAAGGCGGTCGGCCTGGCCAGCGCCGGTGACACGATCGACGTGCGTGCCGGCACCTACACCGAGAGCGTCGTGATCCGCCGCGCGGGCAGCGCCACGAAGTGGATCTCGCTGCGCGGCTACAACGGCGAGCGCCCGGTGATCAAGAGCACGAGCTCGGGCCCGACCGTGTACTTCTACAACTCCGCCTGCGATGAAGACGCGGTCGGCGACGGCAGCGGCAACACCGACTGCTACCCRATGTACTGGGTGGTGCAAGGCCTGGAGATCCAGGGCAGCGCCGCCGGCGGCGGCGACGGCAACGCGATCAAGATCGACACGCCGAAGGTCAAGCTGGTGGGCAACCGCCTGTGCTGCAGCGTCGCCGACATCGTCAAGCTGGTGCGCACCTCCAACGACGTGGAAGTGCTGGACAACGAGATCTGGCAGGACGCGTCGAAGGTCAAGCCGGGCAGCAATGCCCAGGGTGTCGACATCGTCGGTGCGGACCGCGTCCGTGTCGCCGGCAACTACATCCATGACGTGCCGGACATCGGCGTCTACGCCAAGGGCAATGCACGCAACCCGATCTTCGAGAACAACCGCCTCGTCAACATCGGCAACTCGACCAACGGCCATGCGCTGATGCTGGGCCAGGAGACCGACGACTACCGCCTGGTCGACGGCCTGTACGAGACGTATGACGGCATCGTTCGCAACAATGTCGTGGTCGGATCCACCTGGKCCTGCCTCGCGACCTCGTCGTCGAGCAACGCCCGCTTCTACAACAACAGCTGCTACGACACCGGCAAGCTGATGCACGGTTCGATCTTCCTCTCCAACGAGTCGGAAGTCGGCCAGGCCGGCACCAACGTCTACTTCGGCAACAACATCGTCTACGGTTCGTCGGCCAAGCCGGTGGTGAAGATCGGTTCCAGCGCGATGACCGACTACAAGACGCTGGTCTTCGACCACAACGTCTACTACACCAGCACGGGCGCCCCGACCTTCTCGAGCGACGACTTCTCCGGTGTCAACTTCGCGACCTGGCTGACCAAGTACAAGGCCCTGAGCGGACGTGACGACAGCGGCAGCAAGGTGGCCGATCCGAAGTTCTCGACCACCACGGGCAGCACCCCGCTGACGCTGTCGACCGGCAGCCCGGCGGTCGATGCCGGCGCGAACCAGTCGCTGGTTCCGACCGACTCCCGCGGCGTGCAGCGCGCCCAGGGTGCAAGCACCGACATCGGCGCCTACGAGTACTGATGTCAACCAGGCGCCGGCGGTTCTGCCGGCGCCTTCCTCGATCAACACACGCGGCCGATCCGGCCGCTCAGAGCCCAGCCCGGCGATCCACGCGATCGGGCCTGGACCGGGCTTGTCTGGAGCTATTCAATGAACAGGGTGAACAAGGTGTTCGGTGCGATGTCGCTGGCGATGATGCTGGCGGCTTGCGGCGGCGGAAGCAGCAGCGGCAACACGGCAGTCGCTGGGTCCGAAGTCGATCCCGAACTGGCAGCCGCCGGCGCCACCGAAAGTGCGCAGGCCGTCGGCGACAGCGCGTACTACACGGCGCGTCCGATCACGGTCACGGTGACCGGCCCCGGCATGGTGGGCAACATGGTGAGCGGCGTGCTCGGGCCGATGAACTGCGGCAACGGCGGCACGGCCTGCTCGGTGAAGTACACCAAGTACACCTCGGTGCTGCTGGGCGCGCTGCCCAACACCGGCATGGTGTTCCTCGGCTGGGGCGGCGCCTGCTCCGGCACGGCCAACACCTGCACGCTGAACAACAGCCAGTCGCGCGCCGTCACGGCCAAGTTCGGCCCGGCCGGCACGACGACCCCGCCGACGAGCCCCACGACCTACCGCCTGAACGTCAGCACCAGCGGCTCCGGCACGGTGGCCTCGGGCGCCGGCGGCATCAACTGCGGCGCCGACTGCAGCGAAGACGTCACGCCGAACGCCGCGGTCACGCTGACCGCCACGCCGGCCGCCGGCTTCAAGCTGAGCGCCTGGGGCGGCGACTGCGCCGGCAGCGCCAGCACCTGCAGCATCACGATGAGCCAGGCGCGCGACGTGAGCGCGTTGTTCGTCGTCGCCGACACGACCGCGCCGACGGTGGCGAGCGCCACGCCCGGCGCCGGTGCCACCGATGTCGCCGTGACGACGCCGGTCAAGGTGACCTTCAGCAAGACGCTGGATTGCTCGACCGTCTCGGGCCAGACCTTCAAGGTGGGTTCGGTGTCGGGCACGATCGCGTGCAGCGGCAACACCGCCACGTTCACGCCGGTCGCGGCCCTCTCGACCGCCGCGCAGTACCCGGTGGCGCTGACGGCCGGCACGACTGGCATCAAGGACACCGCCGGCAACGCGCTGGCCGGCACGACGAACTGGAACTTCACGACGGCTGCGGCGGCGACCACGCCCCCGACCACGCCGCCCACCACGCCGCCCGCGAGCGCCGGCGCCTTCAGCTTCCTGGCCTACGGCGACAGCCGCTCGGGCAACGGCTGCGGCGGCAACACCGCGCACATCGGCCTGGTGAACCGGATGGTCAAGGAACCGGCCGCCTTCGTGTTCAACCTCGGCGACATGGTCACCGGCTACGACAAGTCGACCAACTGGGTGCAGCGCGGCGATTGCCCGACCGATGCCTCGAAGGGCAGCTTCAAGGAAATCATCGCGCCGCTGCAGAACAAGACGCCGGCCGCCGGCCTGCAGACCTACTACTTCCCGGTGGTCGGCAACCATGACGACAACTTCGGCGACGGCTGGTACCCGGACAAGTTCGGCAACGGCTTCTGCGACGTGTTCGACCCGAAGAAGATCGGCATCCCGAACCACACGCAGAACAAGGCGTACTTCAAGGACTGGACCACGTCGAGCGTCACGCACCACACCGACGAGCAGTTCTACCAGCTGGCCTGCGCGAAGACCCGCAGCGGCGTCTATCCGGACTACATGTACTACTCGTTCGACTACAAGGGCACGCACTTCGTGGTGCTGCGCCTGAACTCGGACTACTACGACGTGATGGAGTGCTCGAGCAACTGCACGGCCGCCAACGAAGGCAACTACGACGCGTACTACTACAAGCACCAGCTCGACTGGCTGCGCTACGACCTGGCGCAAGCCTCGGCCAACAGCGCGATCCAGAACACCATCGTGCTGATGCATGCGCCGCTGATCTCGTACTCCGACGGCCATGCGCCGAACGCTTCGTGGCCGACGCTGATCAAGGATTTCAGCAAGCACCCGAAGGTGAAGATGGTGATCTCGGGCCACAGCCACGTGTACGAGCGCTCGGTGCCGGTGTATGCCGATGCCGCGAGCCCGAACGGCGTGCGTGACGATGCCAAGGGCGCGGTCTACACCGTGACCGGCGGTGGCGGCTCGGCGCTGGCCGGCTTCCACAGCATCGGCCCGCTGAACGCGAAGGCCACGGCGGCGTACCACTACATGCGCATCGACGTGGACGGCGGCAAGGTCAACGTGAAGACGATCGGCCAGGACGGCGCGGTGATCGACACCTTCTCGACGCGCTGATACGCGGTATCCGACGAGGCCCGGCGGTGCATGGCACGGCCGGGCCTTTTCGCCTTGGTCCGCTTTCGGGAGCAATTCTCGAACGGCACTTCTGGTAACGAACGGACCCGAGAGACCACTCAATGAAGTGGCGCCGGAGCCGAAACAGGTCAGGTCACGCGGACCTTGCGATGGTGCAAGGCCGGACGTGGTTGGAGCAGGGAATGAAGAGCTTGAGCAAGATGGCCGGCGCAACGATGCTGGCCGCACTGCTGGCCGCATGCGGCGGTGGTGGTGGAAGTGATGCGGCTGGTGCTGCCGACGCGGCCGATGCGGCCCAGGTGGCAACGCCGGTCGAGGATGCGCCGGTGCCGCCGCTGGCGCAGCAACCGGTGGATCAACTGGTGGATCAACCAGTGGACCAGGCCGCAGCGCCGACGATGGACACCTCAGCCGGCGCCGAGCCGCTCACCGAGGTCGCCGAGGGCGTCGCCACCGACCCGTGGGTCAAGACCTGGGTCGATGCCGATCTGGACGCCTACTACCCGAGCCGCCCGATCCGGGTCAGCGTGACCGGCCAGGGCAGCGTGGCCAACTCGGTCAACGGCACGGCCGGGCCGTTGAACTGCGTGCAAGGCGGCAGCAGCTGCGGCGTGAGCTACACGAAGTACAAGACGGTGCTGCTGAGCGCGGTGCCGAAGGCCGGCCAGGTGTTCCGCGGCTGGACCGGTGCCTGCATCGGCTCCGGCACGCGCAGCACCTGCGAGATCCGCAACTACATGCTGCACAACGTCGGCGCGACCTTCGGCCCGGCCTGAAGTCGGGGCTGGCCCGCCTCTAAACTGGCGGGCATGGCACCGACCTCCCACCCGACACCCGAAGCAGATGGTCTCGCCGGGCGCGCCGCCGAGTTGCGCACCCAGCTGAACCACCACGCCCACCTCTATTACGTGCTCGACGCGCCGGCACTGCCGGATGCCGAGTACGACAAGCTCTTCCAGGAGTTGCAGGCCCTCGAGGCCGCGCACCCCGAGCTGCTGACACCGGACTCGCCGACGCAGCGCGTCATCGGCGCCGTGCTGCCCGGGCTGACACCGGTGCATCACGTCGTGCCCATGCTGTCGATCACGACGGAGACGGACACGACCGAGGGCGGCGCCATCGCCTTCGACGCCCGCGTGCGCCGCGAGCTGGGGCTGAAGGAGGGCGACGCGCCGGTCGACTACAACGCCGAGCTGAAATTCGACGGCCTCGCCATCAACCTGCGCTACGAAGCCGGCGTGCTGGTCCAGGCGGCCACGCGCGGCGACGGCGAGACCGGCGAGGACGTCACGCACAACGTGCGCACCATCGGCCAGATTCCGTTGCGCCTGCAGGGCGACGCCCCGCCGGTGCTGGAGGTGCGCGGCGAGGTCTACATGCGCCGCGACGCCTTCGAGGCGTTGAACGAGCGCCAGCGCAGCAAGGGCGACAAGACCTTCGTGAACCCGCGCAACACCGCTGCCGGGGCCATCCGCCAGCTCGATTCGCGCCAGGCGCGCGACAAGCCGCTGAGCTTCTATGCCTATGGCCTGGGCGAGGTGCAGGGCTGGGCGCTGCCGGCGACGCAATCGGGCCTGCTGGATGCGCTGGCGGCCTTCGGCCTGCCGGTCAATGAGCTGCGCACGGTGGCGACCGGCACGGCCGGCCTCGTCGCCTTCCACCAGCGCGTGGCCGAGGCGCGCGACGGCCTGCCCTTCGACATCGACGGCGTCGTCTACAAGGTCGACTCGTGGGAGCAGCAGCAGAAGCTCGGTTTCAAGACCCGTGAGCCGCGCTGGGCCGTGGCCCACAAATTCCCGGCCCAGGAGCAGGTGACGACCTTGCTGGCCATCGACGTGCAGGTGGGCCGCACCGGCAAGCTGACGCCGGTGGCGCGGCTGGAGCCGGTCTTCGTCGGCGGTACGACGGTCAGCAACGCGACGCTGCACAACATCTTCGAGATGCGCCGCAAGGGCGTGCGGGTGGGCGACAAGGTCATCATCCGCCGCGCCGGCGACGTGATCCCCGAGGTGGTCGGCCGTGTGCCGGGCGCGCGCGCGGGCTACGTGCCGAACTTCCACATGCCGCGGGCCTGCCCGATCTGCAAGAGCGAGGCGGCGCGCGAGAAGGGCGGCATCGAATACCGCTGCACCGGCGGCGTCTTCTGCCCGGCCCAGCGCAAGCAGGCCATGCTGCACTTCGCCGGCCGTCGCGCAATGGACATCGAAGGTCTGGGCGACAAGCTCGTCGAGCAGCTCGTCGATGCCGGCATCGTGCTGAGCCTGCCGGGCCTCTACAAATTGGGCGTCGCGAAGCTGGCGGCCCTGGACCGCATGGCCGAGAAGAGCGCGCAGAACATCGTCGATGCGCTGGAGAAGAGCAAGGCGCCGACCCTCGCGCGCTTCCTGTTCTCGCTGGGCATCCGCCAGGTCGGCGAGACGACGGCCAAGGACCTGGCGCGCCACTTCGGCACGCTCGACAAGCTGATGAACGCCAGCGTCGAGCAGTTGCTGGAGGTGCCCGATGTCGGGCCCATCGTCGCAGCCAGCGTCCACACCTTCTTTGCGCAGCCGCACAACCGCGAGGTCGTCGAGCAGCTGCTGGCCGCCGGCGTGCAACCCAGGGAAAGCGCTGGCGAGGCCGACGACCGCCCGCGCCCGCTGCTGGGCAAGACGCTGGTGCTGACCGGCACGCTGCCGACCTGGTCGCGCGACGAGGCCAAGGACGCGATCGAGGCGGCCGGCGGCAAGGTGTCGGGCTCGGTCTCGAAG
>NZ_JBFUGW010000215.1:0-10834 GCF_056402735.1 Rhizobacter sp. P3_C12 | reverse complement strand
ATTCGGCGACGCTGCGCAGGCGCTGCCGCGGATCGACCGACAGCGCGCGGTCGATGCCGGCAAGGAAGCGCGCGTCGTACGGCAGCCCGGTCAGCGGCCGGTGCACGCGCGGCACCGCCGCGCCGAGCGCGGCCTGGCCGGTGACGGCCGCGTGCAGCAGGCTGGCCAGTGCGCGCAGGTCGGTCCACGCACCGGGTGGCACCGGCGGCTTCTCGTCGACCGGCGCCGGCGTGCTGCCCAGCAGCACCGGCACGCCGACGCCGCGCACGACGACCGCCTCGGGCGAGATGCCGCCATGGTGGACCTGCGCCGCATGCAGCAGATCGACCGCATCGAGCAGCGGCGTCAGCATCGCGCGCAGCCAGGCCTCGTCGGGCGCGCGCGGCAGGGCCTTCAGCGCGCCGGCCAGGTTCGGACCCGGCACGAAATTCATCGCGTAGTAGGCGGTGCCGTTCTCTTCCCAGTGGCTCTGCACGCGGATCAGCGCCGAGTGCTCGAAGCGGGCGAACAGCTTGGCGCGCTGCACGAACTCGCGGCGGCCAGCCTCCAGCGCCGCGGCATCGCCGCTGCGCCGCGGCACCACCTGCCGGCCATCCTCGCGCTGCGCGAGCGCCGTCGGGAAATATTCCTTGATCGCGACCTGCCGCTGCAGCGACGAGTCCAGCGCCAGGTACACGACGCCCGAATCGCCGCGGCCGATCAGCTCGACGATGCGGAACCCGCCGACGCGCGCACCCGCCAGCAGCACATCGCTGGCCGGCACGGTGTCGAACTGCGTGGTCGGACCGAAGTCGGGTTTCTGGGGGGCGCGAGGCGTCGTCATGGTCGGAAGGTCATCGCTGCGAATCCGGCGGTGGGCACTCATTTGATCCGAGGGGATGGGGCGCCCGGCAAGCCGTTGTCATACATCGGGGGACCCCGTGAGAAAAGTCACGACAGGTAACCCGATCCCATCGACGTGTTACCAACGTTGGAGGATGACAGCGCGTCGCGCGCCGTGTATCAGGGGTGCAGTTTTTCATGGCGGGCCAGCATGGCCACCAGCGTCGCGATGCGGCGCTCGCGGGTCTCGGGCTTCTTCGCGGTCTGCACGCGCCACAGCACCGCATAGCGGTTGGCGCTGTTCAGCGTCTTGAAGAAGGCGGCGGCGGCCGGCTGGGCATCGAATGCGGCCTGCAGGTCGGGCGGCGTCGTGATGGTGCGCATCGAGTCGTAGGCCTGCTCCCAGCGGCCGTCGGCCTTGGCGCGATCGATCTCGCGCTGGCCGGCCGGCTGCATGCGGCCCTGTTCGGTCAGCGCCGCGACCTTCTCGCAGTTGACCTTCGACCAGATGCTGCGCGCGCGCCGCGGCGTGAAGCGCTGCAGCCAGTGGTGTTCGTCCAGGCCCTTCTTCTGCCCGTCGATCCAGCCGTGGCACAGCGCGACCTCGAGCGCCTCGGGGTAGCTGACCGAGCCCTTCTCGGCGCCCGGGCGCGAGATCAGCAGCCACAGCCCGTCGGAGGTTTCGTGGTGCTTGCCCAGCCAGGTCTCCCAGCTGCGGGCGGTCGCGAAGCGGCGGGCGCCGTCTTCGGGCGCCGCCTTCGGCTGGTCGGTCGACTTGCCGATCGACTTGTTCATGGCAGTTCCGCGACGGCGTGCGCGAGGCGCTCGATGTCGTCATCGTCGTTGTAGACCTGGGCCGACACCCGCACGAACAGCCGATCGCCGCGCGAGATCACCGGCGCCTCGATGCGCCGCTCGTCCAGCAGCCAGTCCTTCAGCCGCAGCGCCGCTGCCGCGTCGCCATGCGCCAGCCGCGCCGGCAGCGGCAGCGTGACCATGCAGCCGACCATCGCGTCGGGCGTCGCCCACGGCTGGCCCCACAGCGCGGCCAGGCGCTGCGCCGCGCGGCGTGCCAGCGCGTGCTTGTAGTCGTGCATCGCCGCCTCGCCGAGGAAGCCGGTGATGAAATCGATACCGTCAGGGGCACACAGATACGGCGTCGGGTCGCGCGTGCCGGTCCAGTCGAATTCCTGGTGCCAGCCGACGTCCAGGCCCCACGAGATGACGGGCGGGTGCAGGCCCTCGCGCCGATCAGGCGCGGCCCACAACAGCCCGCACGCGCGCGGCGCGAAGGCCCACTTGTGCAGGTTCGCGACATACCAGTCGACGCCGAGCGACGGGATGTCGAGCGGGATCGCACCGGGTGCATGGGCACCGTCGGCCAGCACCGGCACGCGGTGCGCACGGCACAGCGCCGCCAGCTGCGCAAGCGGCAGCACGAGCGCCGTCTCCGACGTGACGTGGTCGAGGATCACGAGCCGCGTGCGCGCATTCAGCACCGGCTCGAGCAGGCGCTGCGGCAGCGTTTCGTCGGACAGCGGGAACGGCAGCGCGAGCGTGACGACACGCGCGCCGTGCTCGCGCGCGACGAACGCGGCGGTGCGCGACACCGCGCCGTACGCGTGGTCGAACAGCACGATCTCGTCGCCGGCCTGCAACTGCAGCGAGCGCAGCACCGCATTGACGCCGGCGCTCGCGTTGTCGACGAAGACGAGGTCGTCCCCCGTCGCGCCGACGAAGGCCGCGACGCGCGCTGCGGCAGCACGCACCCGGGTGGGCTGGGCGGGGGCTTGCGGCGCGAGGCTCATCAGCTCGCGCAGCAGGAAGCGCGCCGGGTGGCGCTCGATCTGCTCGCGCAGGCGCTGCTGCGCATCGAGCACGCGGCGCGGCGTGACGCCGACGGTGCCGTGGTTCAGGTAGGTGGCATCGGGGTCGAGCCACCAGTGTTCGAGCATGTGTCGTCCGAAGCGCACTGTGTCGGTCCTCCCTGGCCATCGTGCGGCCAGGCGAGGATTCTGACGCAAGCGTGGCGGCCGGATCGCGTGGGCACGCCCTTTGCCGCGCAACGGCGCGTGCATTCGACGCTCACGGGAGATCGACGTGGAGGAACATCTCATGGCGCCAGCGCCCCGACGACGACTTCGCCTGTCCGGCGGCACCGAACTGTCGTTCATCACGGCAGGCGACGCGTCCGGGCCCTGCGTGCTGCTGTTGCACGGGACTCCGAATTCATCGCGGATGTTCCTGGAGGTCCTGCCCGAGCTGGCGCGGGCCGCTTTCGTCATCGCGCCCGACCTGCCCGGCTGCGGCGAGTCCGATGCGCTGCCGGCGGTGTCGTTCCCGGCCATCGGTCAGGCGATCTGCGACCTGTTGGACCAACTCTCGATCGGGCCGCGATTCATCTACCTGCATGACTGGGGAACCCCGGTGGGCCTGCAGGTCGCAATGCAGGCGCCCGAGCGGGTCCTGGGCCTCATCGTCCAGAACGCCAACGCGCATCGAACGGGGTGGGGGCCGGGATGGGCCGCGACACGGGCCTTCTGGTCGCACCCGAACGCGGACAACGAGGCGGCGGCTACCGCGCATCTCACCCTTGAGGGCACGCGCGATACGTACATCTCAGGCGTCCCATCGGAGGTGGCCGAGCGGATCCCCTTCGAACACTGGGAAGAGGACTGGCGGGCCCTGAATCTGCCGGGTCACATGGAGACGCAGCGAGCGCTGATTGCGGACTATGGGAACTACGCCTCCCGCTTCCGGGCCATCGCCAGGCATCTCGAGCGCTGGCAGCCACCGGCCCTGATGGTCTGGGGAAGGCACGACATCTATTTCGATCTCGCCGAGGTGCTGTCCTGGATGCGCGCGCTGCCGAGGATGGAAGCCCACATCCTCGACGCCGGTCACCTGCTGCTGGAGACGCATGCGGCTGCAGCGGTGCCACTGATGCTCGACTTCATCAGGCGCACTTCCTCAGCACCCCCAGCGCATTGACCGAAGCGCCACCCTATTGCGCCAGGTACCCGTTGTTCGCCCCATCCTTCACCGTCGGCCCGCGGTCGTTGATCACGTGCGTGATCTCGCCCTTGCCGCCCAGCGACACGGTGGCCATGCGCGTGAAATGCACGCCGGCCGCCGTCGGCGCCTCGATCGCGCTGCCCAGCTTGACCTGCGGGTTGGTCTGGAAGAAGCAGTAGATGCCGAGCCCGGTCGCCAGGTGGTTCGTCACCTGGCTGCCCAGCTTGTACGACGCATAGCCGTTGGCCGTGCCGTTCATCCACGCGGCCTGGTTCGGCACGTCGTACGGGATCTCGCTCTGGTAGAAGAAGAGCTTGCCGCCGTTGCCGTTCCACAGCGTCTGGTACTCGTGGAAGTGCTCGACGAACAGCCCGTACAGCGTCACGTCGGCACCGTTGACGATCAGCCCGTTGCGCGTCGTGTTGACGGTCCAGCCCACGCCTTCGCCGTGGTCGGCGCGCCAGATCCAGAAGTGGTCGCCCAGCACCTGCCGGCTGTTGATCACCAGGCTGGTGTCGGCCTTGCCCGGCCCGGCACCGCCGACGCGGAAGAACAGGTCGTGCAGCGAGCTCGGGTTGGCCGAGTGGTCGGCCGTGCCGTTGGTGCTGCCCACCTCCAGCAGCGACGGCGAGTTCGTCGTGCCGGCATCGAACAGCAGGCCGGCGATCTTCACGCCGTCGACATCGGCCACCTGCATCGCGGTGATGCCGCCATCCGGGATCAGCGTCGCGAGACCCAGCCCCAGCACCACGGTGTTCGCCTTCGTGACCTTCAGCGTCTCCTTCAGGTGGTAGACGCCCGGCGTGAACAGCAGGTGCTTGCCGCCGGCCAGCGCCGCGTTGAGCGTGGCGGTGCTGTCGGCGGGCTTGGCGACGTAGAAATCGGCGATCGGGATCGACTGGCTCGGCGGCGCGTTGTTGTTCAGCCAGCTCACGCCATGGCTGTTGCTGCGCACCGACGGCACGACGACGGCGTAGCGCCCGTCGGTGCCGACCGTGAGGAACGGCTTCTCGCGCACCGACGGCGTCTGCGCCACGGTGGTGTGCGGCGTGCCGGGCCAGGCGTTGCCGGCGGGCGCGTTGTCGCTGCCGACGAACACCATGTTCCACACGCCGCCGCTCCAGCTGCCGAAGGCCGCGTTGCGCGACATCCATTGCTGCTGGCTGCCCGAACCGGTGTTGCCGTCGATCTTGCTGTCGGCGATGAAGCMGCCGCTGGACCAGCCGCCGCCGGGGTCGAGCGTCATGCTGCCCTTGACGTGCATGCGGCGGAACGGCGCAGCCTGCGCCACCGCCCACAGCAGCGATTCACCGTTCTGCGGCGCGACCGACAGGTTCTCGGCACCGCGCCAGAAGTTCTGCGTCGCATTGCCGTTGAACCACGCCGCATCGACCTGCGTGCGGCCGTTGATCGTCACATCGTCAGGCGAGGCGCCCAGGCCCAGCACCTGCGTGTAGAAGCCGACGTTGATGTTGACCCGGTAGGCGCCCGGCTTGAACGCGAGCGCATAGCGCTCGGTGCCGAACTGGTTGGTCTGCTGCGTCGCGAACACGGCATCGACCTGGGCCTGCAACGTGGCCTGCGGCGTCGACGGATCGAACACCAGCACGTTCGGGCCGAGGTCGGGCGTCGCGCCGGTGTCGGGCACCGGGCCCGGTGCGGGCGCGGGGGACGGGCTGGGGGCAGGGCTCGGCGCAGGGGCCGGAGAGGGGGTCGGTGCGGGTGCGGGTGCGGGTGCGGGTGCGGGTGCGGGTGCGGGACTCGGCGAGGGAGCCGGGCTCGGACTCGGTGCAGGCGACGGTGCGGGTGCGGGCGCCGGCGAAGGCGTCGACGAACTCGGCGGGCTGCCGGCCGGCGCATCGTCCTTGCCGCCACCGCAGGCGGCGACGGCCACCGCTGACGCGAACATCGCCGCAAGAAGCGCGGCACGCGAGGCGGTGCTCGGGCGGTTGGAATCGTCGGGATGCATGGAGCTCTCTTCCTGTTACACAGAACGGTTTCGTTCGATGACGCAGAAAGCGTGCCTTTGTCACGAACCGGTCTGCCGCAGAAGATCTGACGATTCGTGCGTGATCACCCCCGGCGCGCGATGGATCGCATGCCGCGCCACGATGGCCACGCGCGCAGCGCGTCCATCGTGTAAGCAGCCATTGCCGGCTCAGGAACGGAACTCAGAGACGCGGTTCGCCGTTCTCGTTGACGACCACGGTGCGCCCCGGCGGCGCGGTCATCTGCACGTGGTGCTCGACGCCGCGGAACTGGTAGGCCACGTCCCAGTACTCGGGGCGGCCCTGCGCCGGCACGGCGGCGCAACGCTGCACGTCCTGCGTGGAGACGGTGCGGCCATCACGGCCGACATTGGCGCCGATCACCGCACCGGCCACCGCGCCGCCGACGGTCGCGACGTCGCGGCCCGAGCCGCTGCCGACCTGGTGGCCGAGGATGCCGCCGACGATCCCGCCGATCACCGCGCCGCCGACGTTCGGGTCGCCGCGCTCGTTCTTCACGACCTGCTCGCGCTCGATCCAGCAGCGCTGCGTGGGTGCGGCATAGATCGCATGCACCGCCGTCACCGGCGCTTCGAAGATGCGTTCCTGCGGGCGGCGGCGCCAGTCGTAGACCGGGGCCGGCGGCGGCGCGTAGCGGCCTTCGTCATAGCGTGCCGCGGGGTGCAGCGCGCGCACCGACGACAGCCGGTCGTTCAGGCCCATCGAGCGCAGGTCGGGGTAGCGGCCCGGGCGCAGGATCACGCAGCGCCCGCTGAAGTCGGCGTGTTCGCAGGCCTCCCAGCGCTCGCCGAGCACGATCACCGACGACGCGCGGTCGTTGAAGCCGAAGCGGTCGAAGTTGACGACGTCGCGCTCGGTGCTGAACGCGCGGCCCTGGAAGCCCTCGCGCTCGAAGAAGGTGATCTGCCCGTCCATCGGCTGCGGCGCGTAGCGGCCTTCGTCATGGCGGCGGTCGCGATCGACCGGCCGGGCCGACGACAGCTTGTCGTTCATGCGCATCGAGCCGAGCGACGGGTAGCTGCCGGGGCGCAGGATGAAGCACTGCCCGCCGAACTCGATGTGCTCGCAGACCTCCCAGGGTTCGCCGCGCACGACGATCGACGAGGCGCGGTCGTTGAAGCCGAAGCTGCGGAAATCGGACAACGGGTCGCGGGCGGCGAAGCTGCGCCCGCCGAAGTTGTCGTGTTCGTAGAAGGTGGCCTCGGCCGACGCGGCACCGGCACCGGCAAGCGCACACAGTGCGAAGAAGAGCTTCAAGACAGCTTTCATGGAGATTTCGTCCTTGGTGGTCGGCATGTGGTGCTCACAACGCGGCCAGCACGACATCCGACGACCACCGCCTGGCGCGCCTCCCCTGCTTTACATCCGGACACGCAAACGGCCGTCCATCCGGAATCGGTGTGCGAGGCCGACCGGGTTGAGGGCCTCGTCGCGGTACAGGCGGAATGCCACGTACTGCTCGACCGGTGTGAGCCAGTGCTCCTTCTGCGCATCGAGCAGGCGCCAGGCGCCGTCCAGGTGCAACTCGGCCCAGTTGTGATACTCCTCGGCGCGCGGCGCGGCACTGCCTTCGGTGACGTAGCCGCCCACCATGCGCGCCGGAATGCCGTTCGCGCGCGCCAGCGCCACCGCGAGGAAGGCGTACTCGGTGCAATCGCCGCGCCCCTGGCGCAAGGCCTGCAGCGCGCCCAGGTCGTCGGCGACGTAGCCGGCGTATTGCAGGCGGGTGCGCACCGATTCGTAGATCGCCTGCGCCGTCTCCATCGCGGTGCTGCGCTTCAGCGCGGCGGCGGCCTCGCGGATGCGCGCATCGTCGGCCTCGATGTAGCGTTCCGGTTTCAACCAGGGGCGCGGGTCGTCCAGCGACGATGGCAGCGGCGAGCGGCGCATCGCGACATCGAAGCCCAGCGCCACCACCTTGGTGCCCCAGGGCGCCATCGGCGGCAGCGGCAGCTTCAGCACCGCCTGACCGAGCGGGTCGGGGTTCAGCTCGTGCGGCAGCGCGCAGTTCACGCGCAGCAGCTTCTGCGCCGGGCCGTCGACCAGCGGCGCATACAGCCACAGCACCTGGTCCTGCAGCGTCTCGCCCGTCGGGTTGGTCAGCGTGATCGAGAAGCGCAGCTGGCGCTCGAGCCCCGCCTCGGCGCCGGCAGCGCGCATCGACAACCCGGCGGCCATCCACGCCGCCCCCCGGCACAGCACAGCCCGGCGCGACGCCCTCACAGCCCGCATGCCGGTTGCTTCGGCCCGCGCGCCTGCGCCGTCCACACCTGCTGCTGCTGCTTCATCTGCTTCGCGTACGCATCGGCCCCGTCGGAATAGACCAGCAGCGGCAACGGCGCCAGCGCGCTGCGCAAGGCCAGCAGGTCCGCGGCCGGCAGCTCCGGTGGCACCACCAGCACGACGGYCGCGATGGCGCGGTTCTTCGTCGCCTTGCGCTGCGCCGCCAGCGCCGCCTGGAGGGCCGGCAGCCCCGCGTTGCCGATCACCCGCGCCTGCGGCAGCGCGGCCTGCACGCGCGCCTCGCCCGGCATCACCAGCACCAGGTTGGCGTCGAAATGGCTCTCCAGCCACAGTTCCGGCGCGCTGAGCCGGGGCACCTCGTTGGCCAGCGCATGGCGTGACAGCACCGGCCGCCCGGAGCCCAGCCAGGCCGGCATGCCGCCCTGCAGCACGCGCACGTCGCGGAAGCCGGCAGCCTTGAGGGTCGAACACGCGGCGTAGAGCTCGCGCTCGGCCTTGCCGTTGCCCAGCAGCACCAGCGTCTTGTCTTTCAGGAAGGGCTTGCGGGCCACTTCGGCGGCTGACACCTGCAGCGCGCCGTCGATGGTCGCCAGCTCGCGCTCGGGAGCGCTGCGCACGTCGACCAGCGTGGTCTGCGGCTCGCCGGCCAGGCGCGCCCACTGGTCGACGCCGAGCCGGCACGCCAGGTCGGGCTTCGGCTCACCAGCCCCGCGCAGCGCGGCGTCCGCCGGCCCGTTGAAATCGTCGCGGCGGCAGATGCCGGTCGACGGCTTGACGTCCCTCAGCGCGTCGGGCAGCGCCGAGCCCGGCCGCACCGTCTGCGACAGCACCGGCCCCGCGGCCAGCAGCAACCCGATCGCGAGCCCTCGATGCCAGCGCGTCATGGCGCACTCGCTCCGGGGAAGGGCGCCGATGCCGCAGATGCCGCACTGGCCGCGCTGGCCGGAGCACCGGCCGCGCCATCGCCGCGCAACAGCAGGTCGGCCGGGTAGGTGAACACCCAGTCGCTGTACTTCTGCTTGCCGCGAAACGCCATGTCGTCCGCCTCGAAATGGTCCTGCTTGATCGGCTGCCGGCCCGACAACGAGTACACGCCGACGATGCGCCCGCCGACACGCATCAACCCCCATTCGGGCTTGCCCGTCATCGGGTCGACGAACACCTGGCGCAGGTAGCGGCGCAGGCCCGGGCTGCGCTTGTCGCGCAGCAGGTCGTCGAGCTCCGCCGGGTACTCGCGCCGCCCCGCCGTCAGCTGCGTCTCGTAGTAGCGGCCGATCGCGCGCCGGAACTGCTGGCCGATGCCGAGCAGTTCACGTTCCTTGTCGCGCTGCGCCGCGGTGCTGTAGACCTCGCTCGCCGCGGCCAGCCCGATGCCCATGAAGGCCACCACCAGCAGCACCCACAGGTACGCAAATCCCCCTTGCGGGCTACAGCGTCTCATAAGGCTTCCCGTCATGCGCCGCGCCGGTCGCCCCGCTCTTCACGTCGGCGATGCCGGTCTGCTCGCTGTCCTTGGGCGGCACCAGGATCCAGCTGCGGTCCGATTCGGTCACCGGGTCCGTCGGCACCGCGCGCAGGTACTTCTGGTCGACCAGGTCCTGCAGCGTCTCGGGGTAGCGGCCCTTGTCGGCGTAGTACTTGTCGAGCGTGGTTCGCAGCACCTGCAGGTTCTCCTTCAGCACCACGTCCTTCGACTTGTCGAGCGAGCCGAAGTAGCGCGGCAGCGCGATCGCCAGCAGCAGCGCGACGATCGCCATCACGACCAGCATCTCGATCAGCGTGAAGCCACGGCGCACGGTGTTCACCATTGCTTGTACGCCACGCCGTTCAGGCCCTGCCGGCCCGACTTCGAATGCACGTCGAACACGTCCTCGCCCTCGGCCGGATCGTCCGGCGGCGAGGCATAGCTGCGCAGGGCCCAGGTCTCGGCCGGCTTCAGCGAGGCGTCGGCCGCCATCGGGTCGCGCGGCAGCGCGCGCAGGAAGTAGATGTTCTGCTTCGTCGGGCTGCGCTGGTCGGGCACGCCGTCGACCAGGTCGTCCAGCGTCTTCGGATAGCCGCTCTCGCCCAGCTTCTGCACCAGCCGGCCCTGGTCGGATGCGCGCTTGTAGGCGTCCAGCGCCTCGCGGATCTGCAGCAGCGCGCTGCGCAGCTCGCGCTCCTTGTCGCGCTGCACCGCCACCTGCGCCATCGGCACGGCCACCATCACCAGCACGCCCATGATGGCCAGCGTCATCATCAACTCGATGAAGGTGAAGCCGGCGGCGCGCCTGCGGATCACGGCAGCACCTTCACCAGCTGTTCGGCCGGCAGCGCCAGCGGCATCGCCGGGGCCGGCTCGGGCGTCGCCGACAGCAATTGCAGCTTGCCGCTGCCTGCCTTGAGCGCCTTGAACGACACCAGCAGCACGTTGCCCGAGCCGTTGACGCCGGCATCGGCGCCGGACGGGTTCTGCCGCACCGTCGAGACGAAGAGCTTGCCCTGCGCCGGATCGGAGCGCTGGTTGAACAGCGTGCTGCCGCCGGCCTGCTTGAAGAAGTCGCCTTCCTGCGCCTGCACCAGCTGCAGCATCTGCGGGTCGAAGCCCAGCAGCAGCGGCAGCCCGCGCAACGGCCCCTGGCTCGACAGGCGCAGCACCGCGGTGAACTGCTCGCCGACCTTGACCTGCGCCGGCAGCTGCCAGCTCAGCGAGACGGCGCCTGGCACGGTGGCGGCCGGTGCCGGCGCGGCAGGCACGACCGCCG
>NZ_JBFUGW010000214.1:0-10908 GCF_056402735.1 Rhizobacter sp. P3_C12 | reverse complement strand
CCCCGGCGGCCGCGCCACCCAGCAGCGTCAAGGCTCCGATGCCGACCTTCTTCCATCCTGGGACACGCTGGATGGTTTGTGCAGGGGACCGCTGCGGGGCAGCCGAGCGGCGACCGACCGCTTGCGCGGGGGCTCGCGTGGACGAACCGAAGGCCCGGGCCATGGCTTCGCGCTGCGCCACCATGCGTGGACTGTTGGCCAGCAGCTCGGAGAGTTTCGCGGTGGTGCGATGACCCCGCGTTGCGGCAGGCGAGGTCGGTTCCCGTTTGCGAGTTGTCCGCTCGAAGCCAGCACGCTCGTCGTTCGCCATGCAATGCATTGGAACGGCGCCAAGATGGCTTGGGTATCGGTCAAAAGCTGATTTTGTGGCCTGTGAAGCGCATCGAATTCAGTGTCCGGATGCAGCCAGACGCGCGGCTCGCACGAGCACACAGTGCATGTCCATCAACAAGCAGAGAGAAGACATGACCGCACTGGCCAACAAGGTTGCCATCGTCACCGGGGCAAGTTCAGGAATCGGGTATGCCACCGCGAGGATGTTCGCGCGAGAAGGGGCCAGGGTGGTCGTGACGGCCCGGCGCCAGGGGCTGCTCGACCGGCTGGTCGCCGAGATCGTCGACGCTGGCGGCCAGGCCATCGCCGTCGCTGGAGATGTGAGGGACGAGGCCACGGCGAAACTCGCCGTGGAGACGGCGGTCCGCGAGTTCGGAGGGCTCGACATCGCGTTCAACAATGCCGGCTCCGTCGGTGAAACGGGGCCGGTCCAGGAGGTGTCGGTGGCCGGATGGCGCGACGTGCTGGACACCAATCTGACAAGCGCCTTTCTCGGCGCCCGGTACCAGGTGCCGGCGATGATCGCGCGCGGCGGCGGATCGTTGGTGTTCACCGGCTCGTTCGTCGGCTACAGCGTCGGCATGCCCGGCATGGCGGCGTATGCCGCCAGCAAAGCGGGGCTGATCGGCCTGACCCAGGTCMTCGCCGCCGAACTCGGCGCGAAGGGCATTCGCGTCAACGCCATCCTGCCCGGGGGGACCGACACCCCCGCGAGCATCACCAATGCGCCTGGCGCCACCCCTGAGCTGTTGGCGTTCGTCGAGGGCCTCCACGCGCTCAAGCGGATGGCGAGGCCCGATGAAATCGCCCGATCAGTACTCCATCTTGCCTCTGACGCCTCGAGCTTCATGACGGGCGCAGCGCTTCTCGTCGACGGTGGCGTTTCGATCACCAGATCTTGATCGGTTCGTTGCGGTGGCCAGCAAGAAGCGGGGGGCTCATTCAACCGAACGAGGCGGTGGTGCCGTGGTACCCCGCACCATCAGCTGCAGATCCAGCGACCCGATCGGTGCCTCGTTCAGCTGCTTCACGCCCAGCAGCCGAAGCAATTCCCTGGCGGCGGTACAACCCATCTCGTAGATGGGTTGCCGAACGGTGGTGGTCGGCGGCACGGAATACTCGGAAGCAGGCAAGCCGTCGAACCCCACCAGCGAGATCTCTGCGGGCACCTCGATGCCTCGATTGAACAAGACCAGCCGCGCGCCATTCAAGCTCTGGTCGTTCGCCGCGAAGACCGCCGTGAACCCGATGCCGGAACCGAGCAGGGCCTGCATCGCCTGCACGCCACCCGGCTCGGAGAAGTCGCCGCGCACGATCAGGCGCTGATCCACCGAGAGACCGGCATCGCGGTGCGCATCCATGTAGCCCTGCATGCGGGCGATCGCGTCGGGCTGGTACTCGATCCCTGCGATGTGGGCGATCCGCCGATGCCCCAACTCGATCAGGTGACGGGTCGCCATGTAGCCGCCCTGGCGCTGGTCGACATCCAGCGAACGCAAGCGGGGGCCGTCGCAGTCGCGGCCGATCGCGACGATGGGCTGCAGTTCGGAGAGATCCAGCAACTGCTCGTTGGTGAGCCGTCCACCGATGACCACGATGCCATCGATCTTGCGCGACATCAGCACGCGCACGCGCTCCGTTTCGTCACCGGTGCGATTCCAGTGGCCGGAGATCACGATGGGGGTGTAGCCACCGCTCATCAGTTCGTCTTCCACGCCTTTGGCTGCACGCGACGTATAGGGGTTGTCGAAATCCTGCGTCAGCACGCCAATGGCCATGCTCACGCCACTGCGCAGGCTCTTCGCCACGAGGTTCGGCTTGAAGCGCAGCTTCTTGATCGCGGCGTCGACGGCCTCGCGCCGGGGCGAGTCGACCTGGCCGTTCAGGATGCGCGACACGGTGCTGGCTGACACACCGGCCAGCCGAGCCACATCCTGCAGGGTCGAACTCTGCTCCGGAGCGCCTGGGTTCGCCGGGGCGCCGTGCCTTCCTTTGGTAGGGCTGGTCATTGAGATGCTTGCCCGAACGGGCGCTCCTTAGCGATTCCTGGAATCGATTGCACTAGGCATCTTCCAGCGAACTGTTGCTTCTGTTTCGCGAGTCGATGCTGGCAGGGCGAAAAGAGTCGCCCACTGCTCAGTAATTCACGTTATCCCGATCATAAGGCACGGCCCCGTTGACACGGCTAGTAACCTTGCTGCAACATTGCTCTGAGCTTGCAATCGATTGCACGCACATTCCACACCTCATGACCGGAAGTTGAACGAATGATGAAGACGGAAGAAAGCTCGGCCAGCGGCGCCCCTGACAGGCCTTTTCCAGGCCTTCCTTCCTCGTCGTTGCAATCGATTGCACGGCTCGCCGTGACCGCGATCCTGCTCTGCGCGGGGCTGGCGGCTTGCGGCGGAGCCGGCGGCGCGACGGCGTCCGACGCGGCAACGCTGGCCGACTATCCCGCAGCGGCGGCGGGCAATCCCCCTGGCGCCTCGGCGCGAGCCCACAGCGCCGCGGCCGCGTTCGGCCGTGGGGTGAACTTCGGCAACATGCTCGAGCCGCCGCGAGAAGGCGACTGGGGGGTGACCGTGGAGCAACGCTTCATCGATCTGCTCGATGGCGGCACGTTCGACAGCGTTCGGCTGCCTGTCCGGTGGAGCAATCACGCCTCGGCCGATGCGGCGGCCGTGATCGACCCTGCCTTCTTCGCCCGCGTGGACAGCGTGGTCGACCGCCTGCTGGACAAGGGTGTCTACGTGCTGCTCGACATGCACCACTATCGCCAGCTCGACGGCGACGTGCTGGACGCCAACGAACGCTCGGTGGATCCCGCCGTGCTGGAAGTGCGCTTCCTCTCGATGTGGCGCCAGATCGCGGCCCGCTACAAGAATCGCAGCGACCGGTTGATCCTGGAGGTCTACAACGAGCCGCACGGCAACCTGACCGATCGCTGGAACGACCTCATGGCGCGGGCTGTCGGCGTGATTCGCCGCGACAACCCGCAACGCCTGATCGTCGTCGGCCCGACCAGCTGGAACAGCGCGGCCGACCTGTCCAAGCTCGTGCTGCCCAACGACGCCAACCTGATCCTCACGGTCCACAACTACGAACCGTTCAACTTCACCCACCAGGGCGCCACCTGGGTCACCCCGGCGCTGCCGGTCGGGCTGGGCTGCTGCACGGCGGACCAGCTGTCGCGAATGACCTGGGGCCTGGACCTCGCGAAGGCCTATGGCGCGCAGGTCCGCTACCCGATCTTCGTCGGCGAGTTCGGGTCGTACTCGGCCGCGGACAGCGCCTCGCGGGTGCACTACTCGCGTGTCATGCGCGACCTGATCGAAGCCCGCGGCATGAGCTGGCACTACTGGGAGCTGGCCTCGAGTTTCGGCGTCTACGACCCCTCGGGTGCCGGTGCGTTCCGTACCGACCTGAGAGATGCCCTGTACGGCCGATGAGCGCCTCCAGCTTGATTTCCCGCGTTGCGCCACGTCGCGGCACAACGCTGATCCGTCCGCCCGCCACGTGCAGGCAATCGTCTACCACCCCCACAGCAAAGAAGTCCCCCATGAACATCGACAACTCCCATCGCATGGCCGCCGTCTCGACCCTGTTCCTGCTGCTCGCAGCCTGCGGCGGCGGAGGCACCCCGGTGCCGGGCCCGGCGCCTGCACCTGCACCGGCGCCCGCCGTGCCGGTCACCATCAATGGACAGGTCGTCGCGTCGTTCACCGCGGCCGACGGCAGCACCGACCAGGGGCGGACGGCCTCGGCATTCGCCTATGCCGAAAAGGCGGGCGACTTGCCCTCCCTGCCGGTGCTGGGTGTCAGCAACAACATCCTCAATGTCACCAGCAGCTTCAGCAACGCCGGCGGCAGCACCTTCGGCGGCGTGGGCATCGATATCCCGCTGCGCGATGCCGACCGCAACCAGGTCCAGTCCGGCGCGACCAAGTTGCAGTTCTCGCTGGCATCGACCGGCACCAACAAGACGCTCAAGCTCAAGATCAAGGCGCTGGGCTCGACACCCAACGGTTGCGTGCCGGCGGCCAGCGTGACGGTCACGGCCACCCAGACGAGCTACGAGCTGGCGCTGACCGATGCCAACTTCAAGCTGCCCGACTTCTGCGCCGGCGCCACCGTCACCAACCCGGCGCTGGCCGGCACGCTGGCCAATGTCGGAGCCATCGAGGTGTCGGACGAGGCCCTCCCGGCCACCGGTTCCGCCACCGTGGGGATCCATGTGGGAAGCATCGCATTCGCGCCCAAGCCCGCCACGCCGGCCACGTCGGCTGTGTCGATCACGGGCCCGTTCTCGTTCGAGTACGGCACCGGCGCAACGGGGAACGCTCTCGCTGAAAGCAGCTCGGCGTACACGCTGACCGGCAATCGCACTGCGGCCACCGAATCCTGGGCTGCCACCGTGGCCGTGCTGCCGCTGACCGCGACGAGCGACGTGTCCGGCTGGCCCGCACTGAGCATCAACCTGGCGTCCACCAGCAACAGCCAGGTCGTGGTCATGCTGCAGTCGGCCGATGCGGTCGACGATGGCTGCTTCCCGAGCTATGTGGTCACCGGCCTGAGCGGTACCGCCGCGACGCGCGTGATTCCCTTCTCGTCGTTCAGCCTGGCCAACAACCCCGATGCCACCTGCGCGGCTGCGAGCGCCACGCGTCCTGACACCGCACTCGCGCTGACCAAGCTCAAGCAGTTCCAGATCCGCGAGCTCAAGGGCAGCGCGGGCCTGGATGCGGTGTCGGTGGTCATCGGCAAGCCTGTCCTGCTGTCGGGTCAGTGATCGGCGCGGACCCAACCAACAAGGAGATGACATGAAGCTCGACCCCTTCCTCGCCCTCGCAGCGTGCGCCTTGCTGGGCGCGTGCGCCCAGTCGCCGGCACCCAAGCCCATGGTCGTGCCGCTCGCGTCGCAGGCCGCGGCGCCCAACGTGCAGGCCGACTCGGCCGATCGGTTGTGGGTGACGACGTTCAAGAGCCCGTCACGCACGCCGGAGGGAGGGGTGATCACCAGTTTCGCCTTTTCCGAGAAGCAAGGCGATGCGCTGGTATCGCCGCTGGCCGTGCACGGCGATGCGCTCGCCGTGACCGGGCAATTCTTCGGCAAGGGCGCCAGCGCGTGGGGCGGTCTCGGGGTCAACATCGGCGCGCCGAGATCGATCCCGGTGAAAGCCGGCGACTACCGGTTCCTGACGATCCGGCTCAGCTCCGCCACCAGCACCCGCCTGCGCGTGCGGCTTGTCGGGCCGGACGAGGCCACGCAGCGGCTCGGTTGCTACCCGATGGTGTGGCAAGCCGTGAAGCCCGAAGTGGCCGAGTACCGGATTGCGCTGGAGCGCTTCGCCCCCGAAGGCTATTGCGGCCCCAAGGGTGTCGCGCTCAAGCCCACGCTGGAGAGCCTGACCGGCATCGAAGTGGCCGAAGCCGCGGCGCCGATGCGTGACCGCACCGTGAGCTTCGGCGTGGGTGCCATCGGGTTGGCCCGCTGAGTCGAGGGGGCAAGCCATGCGCCACCTGAATCACATCACCGTGCTCACCCGCGGGCTGGCCACCGCGTTGGCTGCGCTGGCCCTGGAGGCGACTGCACAGGTGCCGGCCAACATGCCGAACCCGGAAAAGGCCGATGACCAGGCCAAGCGGCTGGCCGAGAGCCCGTTCCGCCGCATCCTGGAAGCGGGCCGGGTCGAGGTCAAGCTGCGCCGGGAGGCCGAAGCGCCCGCGGCCGCGGCACCTCGACGCGTCACCGCTGCGGCGCCACCCGCCGCGAAGCCGCAGGCGCCCCGGGCGGCGGGCGAGGCACCGGCACCGGCGCCTGCCCCGTTGCTGGCATCGATCCCGGCGACGACCGCGACGGCGGTGGTCCCTCCACCGGTGACGGTGGCCGGGATCGAGCGCCTCTGGACCGCATTCAACGGCACGACGGCCTCGGTGGAGGGCGGTTTCATCGAGGGCCTGATCTATGCCGAAAGGCCGGGCGACGCGACGCTGGGAGACATCACGGTCCGCAACAACGGCGTGCTCAACGTCACGGGGCAGTTCAACACCCGCGGCGGGAGCCAATGGGCCGGCGTCGGCATCGTGCTGGTCTCGCAGCGACCCGTGGTGGCCACCGAGTACAAGGCGTTGAAGGTTCACCTGGCGGGCCATACGGTGAACAAGCTGCGCCTGCGCCTCGTGGGGAACGACCCGGCCGTCCAGCAACGGGGCTGCTACCCGATCCTGATGCTGCCGGTGAAGCCCCAGGTCACGGAGTACCGCATCGAGTTCTCGCAATTCGCAGCGCCGGAGTACTGCGGTGCCGAGGGCGTCGACGTCAAGTCGACGCTGGAGGCGCTCACCGCCATCGAGATCGCCGACACGCCCGAACCCGTGGGAGAGCGCACGGTGAGCTTCAACGTGGGCACGCTGTCCTTGCTGAAGTAGGAGGCCGCAGGCGCGAGCGTCACAGGAGTCGACCCAGATGAGCGTTGACTACGACATCCCCAGCCTCTGCGACCCCGCACTGGCCCAGCGGGTGCAACATGAAGTTGCCCTGATGTCCGGCTCGGGCGACGGGCAGGGCCGCGTCGGGTTGCTGGCCGAGAAACTTGCGCAGATCCAGGGGGTGGCCCGGCCGCGGCTGGAGAAGCCTCAGCTGGTGGTCTTCGCCGCCGACCACGGCATCGTGGCGCGGACGGCGTCGGTCCATCCGCCGGATGTGGCGGCGCTGCGGGTGTGCAACATCCTGGCCGGTCGCACGACCACGTCCCTGTCTGCTCGCCGCAACGGCCTGGCGTTGACGGTGATCGACTGCGGCTTGCGCGCCGATCTCGAGCCGCACTTGCAGTTGCTGCGGATCAAGATGGCGCGGGGCACCTTGGACAGCAGCCGTGGTGCCGCCATGACGGTCGGGCAATGTCGTGCCGCGATCGAGCGTGGCACGCGCCTGGTCAGCCGGCTGCCGGGCAATGTGTTGCTGCTGGGAGAGACCGGCATGGGCAACGAGGCTGCTGCCTTGTTGATGAGCCGGCTCACCGGCGTGCCGATCGCAGAATGCGCGGGCTTCGGCAACATGGGGCGGGCGAGGGAGTTCGCGGTGCTGCAGAGGGCGCTTGATCTGCACGTCGGCGCCTCCAACCCGATGGCCGCCCTGACGGCGATGGGGGGCCTGGAGATCGCGGCACTCGTCGGGGCGGTTCTCCAGGCTGCGAGACAGCGTCGCGTGATCGTTGTCGGGGGTTTCGTCACGACGGCGGCCGTGGCCGTGGCCGCAGGGCTGGCGCCGGCACTGCTGGAGCGTTGTGTCTTCTCACATGGCTCGCAGGCGAATGGGCATGCACGGTGGTTGCGGCTGTTGGGCGCCGAGCCCCTGCTCGAGGCGGCCCAGTGCACGAGTGAAAGCTGCAACGCCGTGCTCGCGTGGCCCTTGCTGAAATCGGCTGAACAGCTGCTCGGCGCAGCGGCACAGGCCACGTAGAACTAGAACGCGTACTGGATCCCGAACGAGGTCAGCACCGGCAGCTGGTAGACCTCTTCGCGTGTCCGGTAATCGGGGCTGTAGCTGTAGCCCGAGACGTTCTTCCGGTTGTAGGCGTTGATCAGCTCGACGTAGTACGTGAAGCGGTCCGACACCTTGCGGTCCAGCCGCAGGTCCAGCCGGTGGTAGGCCGGCACGCGCCGTGAATTGATGGCGCCGTAGACCGGCTTGGCGCGTCCGTCGGGGTACAGGCCGGTGCCCACCACCGGTGTGTACGGCGAGCCGGTGTGGTAGCTCCACTTGGCGCCCCAGGTCCAGGCGTCCGACTGCTTGTACTGGCCCACCAGCGTGGCGATGACGGGCTGGTCGTAGTCGAAGCGGAAGCTCTGGCCCGTCAGGTCGTTCCGGCGCCGCGCCTGCGAGACGCTGAGCGAGAAGAATCCCGTCAGCTTCTCGCTGCCGTCCTTCCTGACCAGCAGCTCGAAGCCGCTGGCCGTGCCGCTGCCGCCATTGATGTACTTCAGCGCCGGGTCGTCGACCGCATAGCCCTGGAAGGTCTTGCGATAGACCTCGGCACGCACCGACCAGCCTGCGTCGAGGGCCTGCGTCACGCCCAGCACGTACTGCGTGCTGCGCAGGTCGGCGAGCTGGGGGTTGCCGATGTCGCGCAGCGCCTGCTCAAGGGGCGGCGGCTGGTGGTGCCGGCCCATGCCCACCGACACCATGGTGCGTGGCAACAGGTTCCACTCCAGTCCCAGGCGCGGTTCGGTGAAGGTCTGCCGCAGGTAGAAGTCGCGGCTGGCACGCAGGCCGCCGGTGGCCGTCCACTCGGGCGACAGCCGCCATCGGTGATGGGCGTAGGCCTCGGCCTGGTTCTGGCGTGTCTTCTGCATCGATACCACGCGGCCGGCGGAGCTGATGTCGCAGTTGGGATCGAACTCGGTACAGCGCGGGTCCTGGATGTCCAGCGCGAGATCGACGAGGCGGCTGTTCAGCGCACCGCCCAGCGTCGTGGCGTGCCCAGGCGTCCAGGCCAGGCGCAGTTGTTCGCGCAGGTAGGTCGTGACCACCTCGGCGTCGTAGAAGCCCGCGCTGCCGATGCGCGTGAAGTCGCGGGTGGCCATCCGGCCCAGCGCGAGCTGGTTGGCGGTGGACGGGGCGAAGTCGCCGTCCCAGCTGAGTGCGAAGCTGCTGTACGACTGGCGCATGCTGCTGTTTCCCAGCAGCACCGGGTCGCGCTGTGCCGCGCGGGAGCCTTCCTTCGTGGTGAAGTCGATGCGGTCGTTGGCGGTGCTGAAGTCCAGGCGCAGGCGATGGCCGGGGTTCAGCTCCCACGACAGCCGGCCCTGCGAGTCGTGGTACACGGGCACGGTGAGGCTGACGCCTTCCTTCTCGTCCTCCATCGTCTTGACGGCCAGGTCGAACCAGCTGCGCCGCCCGGCCAGGAAGAAGGACAAGCCGTCGCCGATGGGCCCTTCGGCCAGCACGCTGGCCCCCAGCAGGCTGAAGTCGAGCTTGCCGCCGAGGCGGTCGCTGCGCGGGTTGCGCAGCGAGATGTCGAACACCGCGCCCACCACATCGCCGTACTCGGGGCTCCAGGCGGCGCTGGCCAGGTCGAAGCGGCGAATCAGGTCGGGGTGGAAGGTGCTGGTGAAGCCACCCAGGTGGAACAGGTAGCCCACCGGCAGGAAGTCGACGTAGTACGCGTTGTCCTGCGGCCGCGCACCCCGCACCGCGGGAGCGCTGCTGCTGTCGTCGGTGGTGGTCACGCCGGGCAGGGCCATCACGGCCTTCATCGGGTCGCCGCTGCTGCCGGGGATGCGCGCCAGCTCCTCGCGCGTCAGCGTCTGCCTGCCGGCGGCGTTGCGCCCGCGCTGGCCCTGGATCTCGACGGTTTCCAGGTGGATGGGCTCGGCAGGTGCTGCAGCGTCCTGGGCCCACGCGGTGGGGTGGCAAGCCAAGGTGATGGCACTGAGGGCGAGGCGGTGGGGGTGGCGCAGGAGCGGCATGAAGCACAAGGTGCGGTGACGAGGGACACGATGCTCGCCGCAACCACCTTCGTGCTTCCTGAAGACCGGCCTCTCACGATCGGGGGAGGGTGATCGTGAAGCTGCAGCCGTGCCCGCCGGAGCCGGGCTGCAGGTCGACGTCGCCACCCAGCGAGCGCGCGGCCTCGCGCACGATGGCCAGGCCCAGCCCTGCACCGCGTTCGTCCCCGGCCTTGCCGCGCCAGAAGCGCTCGAACACCTGTTCGCGCTGCGCGGCGGGAATGCCCGGGCCGTTGTCGAGCACCCGCAGTTGCCAGCGCGCCGGTTGCACGTCGATGCTCACGTCCACCAGCACGCCGCGCCCGCCGTAGCGCAGCGCGTTGTCCACCAGGTTGCCCAGCATCGAGCGCAGCGCACGCGGGTCGGTGGCCAGCACGGCGTTGTCGGGGCCGCTCAGCGACAGCTCGCTGCCTTGTCCGGTCGCCACCTCGGTCATGCCGGCCAGGGTGTCGCGCGCGAGGTTCATCACGTCCACCAGTTCGCGCGGCGCGAGCGCCGTGGCGTCGGCCTGGGCCAGGCGAAGCAGCTGGTGGGCGAGGTGCGAGGCCCGCTCCACCGCGCCCTGCAGGCGGCGCGCGGCCTCGTGGCGCGCCGGGCCCTCGCTGGTCTGCAGCACATGGGCCTGGGCGCTGATGACGGCCAGCGGCGTGCGCAGCTCGTGTGCGGCGTCGTGCACGAAGGCCTTCTCGCGGGCGAAGGTGGCGGCCATGCGCTCGAACAGCCGGTTCAACGCGGTCTGCAGCGGCAGCAGCTCGCGGTAGCCCTTGGGCAGCACGATGGGGCTCATGTCGGCAGGCGCGCGCACCGCCACCTGCTCCGACAGGCCGCGCAGCGGCGCCAGTGCCGCGCGCAGCGCCAGCCACACCGGCAGCAGGATGAACGGCAGCGTCAGCGCCAGGTAGCCCAGCAGCTCGAGGCCGGCCTCGCGCGCGGCCCAGCGCGTGCTGCGCATGTCGTCGTCGAGCAGTGTCACGGACCAGTGCTGGCCACGGGCGGTGTAGCTGCGCAGCAGGGCGCCTTGATGCAGGGTTTCCGACAGGCCGTCGGGCAGGCGCAGCGGGTCGG
>NZ_JBFUGW010000213.1:0-10913 GCF_056402735.1 Rhizobacter sp. P3_C12 | reverse complement strand
GTGACGAGCTGCCCCGCTGCTACGGCATCTACGCGCTCGACATCGACCGCCAGCGCGTCGAGACGCTGGCGGCATCGGCGGTCGTGATGGCCACCGGCGGCGCCGGCAAGGTGTACCGCTACACGACCAACCCCGACACCTCCACCGGCGACGGCATCGCGATGGCGTGGCGGGCGGGCTGCCGGGTCGGCAACATGGAGTTCATCCAGTTCCACCCGACCTGCCTCTATCACCCGCAGGAGCGCAGCTTCCTGATCACCGAAGCACTGCGCGGCGAGGGCGGCCACCTGCTGCTGCCCGACGGCACGCGCTTCATGCAGGCGCACGACCCGCGCGGCGAGCTGGCGCCGCGCGACATCGTGGCCCGCGCGATCGACTTCGAGATGAAGAAGCATGGCGTCGACTACGTGCTGCTGGATGCCACGCACCTGGGCGCGGCGTTCCTGAAGGAGCATTTCCCGACCATCCACGCGCGCTGCCTGAAGCTCGGCATCGACATCACGACGCAGCCCATTCCGGTGGTGCCGGCCGCGCACTACACCTGCGGCGGCGTCGTCTCCGACCTGCACGGGCGCAGCGACCTGCCGGGGCTGTACGCGGTCGGCGAGACCACCTACACCGGCCTGCATGGCGCGAACCGGCTGGCCAGCAACTCGCTGCTGGAATGCGTGGTGCTCGGCAAGACCTGCGCCGACCACATCCTCGAGCACGCGCCGAGCGAGCAGCCCGAGCTGCCGGACTGGGACGAGAGCCAGGTCGAGAACGCCGACGAGCAGGTCGTGATCGCGCACAACTGGGACGAGCTGCGCCTGCTGATGTGGAACTACGTCGGCATCGTGCGCACCACCAAGCGGCTGGAGCGGGCGCTGCACCGCATCGACCTGCTGCGCAGCGAGATCGACGACTACTACGCGAACTTCCGCGTCACGCGCGACCTGCTGGAGCTGCGCAACCTGGTCGATTGCGCCGAGCTGATCGTGCGCTCGGCAYTGATGCGGCATGAGAGCCGCGGGCTGCATTTCAGCCGCGATTTMCCGCGCACGCTGCCGGTGAGTTTCCCGACGATCCTCGTGCGCCTCGCCACCAGCCGAAGCTAGTTCCGGGCTTTCATGGCGGTACGCGCCAGCACGAACTGGAACGCGAAGTCGACCGCCTCGGTGATCGCCACCTCGATCACGTGGCGCTCCTTCTCGCTCAGGTAGAACGAGAAATCGACCGCATGCCGGATGTAGCGCGGCGGCAGCCGGTTCAGCGCGACGCAGGCGATGTCGGCGAGCAGCTCGCTGCCATGCAGGTGCGGGTGCTGGGTGGCGGCCGCGGACACCGCCTCGAAGACGGCGCGCTCGTGGTAGTTGAAGATCGTGTCGAAGTCTGCGCTCATGGGGTCCGCCGTTCGGTGGGGATGTCCCGTCGACTGTAGTCAGTGCGGGCCGCGGCGGCCACACCCAGAGTGCGGCATAAGTCCGCGCCGACCGGGACTCCCACCCGCAGTCAGATCCGCTCCAGCACCCGCATCGAGTAGTCGGTGGCCCGCACGTCCTTCGTCAGACGGCCGATCGAGATGCGGTCGACGCCGGTCTCGGCGATGCGCCGCACCTGGTCGAGTTGCACGTTGCCCGAGACCTCGAGCAGCGCGCGCCCGCCCGTCACGGCGACCGCCTCGCGCATCAGCGCCTCGTCGAAGTTGTCGAGCAGCACGCTGGTGGCGCCGGCCTCCAGCGCCTCGCGCAGCTGGGCAATGCCCTCGACCTCGATCTGGATGTCGACGCCCGACTGCAGCTCCTGGGCGTGGCGCAGCGCGGCCGCCACGCCGCCGGCCGCGGCGATGTGGTTCTCCTTGATCAGGATGCCGTGCCACAGCGCGAGCCGCTGGTTCTGCCCGCCGCCGATGCGCACCGCGTATTTCTGCGCCAGCCGCAGCCCGGGCAGCGTCTTGCGGGTGTCGAGGATCGCGCAGCCGCGCGGGTTCGGCGACGCACCGGCGATCGCGTCGACATGCCGGCGCGTGACCGACGCGGTGGCCGACAGCAGCTGCAGGAAGTTCAGCGCCGGCCGCTCGGCCGACAGCAGCGCGCGCGCATCGGCCTCGATGTGGCAGACCAGCGTGTCGGGTGCCATGTGCGCGCCTTCGTCGACATGCCAGTCGATCGCGGCCTGCGCATCGAGCGCGCGCACGCAGCCGTCGAACCAGTCGCGGCCGCACAGCACCGCGTCTTCGCGCACCAGCACGCGAGCGCGCACGCGGCGCCCGGCCGGCACGAGCTGCGCGGTCCAGTCGCCACGGCCGATGTCTTCGGCCAGCGCATCGCGGATGTTGCGCGTGCGGGCCTGTTCCAGCGTTTCATCGAACTCGAAGGCGATCGTCATGCGGCACCGATGTTCTTCACCAGGCCGAGCTTCTGCGTGCTCGACGGGTTGGCCTTCACGAAATCGAGCATGCGGTCGATGCAGCCCAGCGCCTGGCTGCGCACCGGCTCGTCGACGTGGATCTCGCCGCTGCCGTGCTCCAGGCAGGCGACGACGCCCTGCAGCGCGTTCATCGCCATCCACGGGCAGTGCGCGCAGCTCTTGCAGGTGGCGCTRCTGCCGGCGGTGGGCGCCTCGATCAGCGTCTTGTCGGGCGCGAGCTGGCGCATGCGGTGCAGGATGCCGTTGTCGGTGGCGATGATGAAGGTCTTCGCGTCCATCTGCAGCACCGCGTTCAGCAGCTGCGAGGTCGAGCCGATCATGTCGGCCTGCGCGACCACCGACTTCGGCGACTCCGGGTGCACCAGCACCTTCGCGCCCGGGTGCTCGGCCTTCAGCAGGTCGAGCTCCAGGCCCTTGAACTCGTCGTGCACGATGCAGGCGCCGTTCCACATCAGCATGTCGGCGCCGGTTTCTTCCTGGATGTAGCGGCCGAGGTGGCGGTCGGGCGCCCACAGCACCTTCTCGCCGCGTTCCTTCAGGTGGCGCACGATCGCGAGCGCGCAGGAGCTGGTGACCATCCAGTCGGCGCGCGCCTTCACGGCGGCGCTGGTATTGGCGTAGACGACGACCTTGCGGTCGGGGTGGGCGTCGCAGAAGCGCGCGAAATCGTCGGGCGGGCAGCCGAGGTCGAGCGAGCAGGTCGCGTCGAGGTCGGGCATCAGCACGCGCTTGTCGGGGCTCAGGATCTTCGCGGTCTCGCCCATGAAGCGCACGCCGGCGACGACCAGCGTCTTGCTCGGGTGGTCGCGGCCGAAGCGCGCCATCTCGAGCGAATCGGCGACCAGGCCGCCGGTCTCGAGCGCCAGGTCCTGCAGGTCGCCGTCGACGTAGTAGTGGGCGACCAGCACCGCGTCGTGCTTGGCGAGCAGGGCTTTCGCGCGCGCCTTGTGGTCGGCGCGGCCGGCCGGCGTCAGCGGCTCGGGCACCTTGGCCCAGGCGTGCGCGGTGCAGGTGGCGCCGGCGGCGTCTTGCAGGGGGTAGTCGAAGAGAACTTCTTGGCTCATCCCCGGATGTTATCGAAGCCCCGCAACCCTTCTCAGGACAGGCTTTGTTCCGCCTCCATCAGCTTGTAGCGCGCCAGCGCCAGGTTGCTGCGCTGCTTGTCGAGCAGCGCGAACAGGAACAGCCCGCTGTGCCGCGACAGCGAGCGGATCAGGTGGTGGCGCGTCGGCGTGCTGGTCATGATCTCCTGCACCGCGTCGGCCAGCCCCATGTCGCGCGCATGGCGGTCGTGCACGCGCAGCACCTGGGTGCAGGCGGCGGCGGCCAGCTCGATGTCGACCGGGTGTTCCTCGCGCACCTTGTGCGTGACGACCAGCCCGGTCGCGGTGTCGACGACGGCGCAGCCCATCAGGCCGTCGACCTGCAGCATGCTGTCGAGCGCATGGGCGGCGCGCTGCGGATCGAGCACCGCCCGCACCGGAGCCTTCGTGACGGCACTGCTCCTGATGGCGGCGCCGGGGGATGCGGAGGCGGCGGCTGCCGCGGCATCGAGGTCGGCCACCTTGATCGGGAAGCCGTCCGGCCCCTGCACCGAAGCGATCGCGGCCACCGGCGGCGGCCCCCACACCGGTTCGGTCTTCACGCGGTTCCACTGGCCCAGCAGCGCATTCCACACCGCCGACGCGCTCGACAGCGATTCGTTGAGCACCTGCACCTTGAGCCGCTGCGGCCACTGGATCATGCCGATCTTGTTGGCGATCCACACGCCGCTCGGCGGCAGCATGAAGAGCAGCGTCGGGCAGCGCCAGCCGGGCTGGTTCACCGCGGCATACAGGGTGTGGAGCATGCCGTCGACCGCATGCGGCTGCATCGCGCCGACGATCACCGCGGTCATGTGGCTGCGCTCCATCAGCGCGATCGGGATCGCCGCGTTGTCGGGGCCGGGCGCGCGCACGTCGGCGTGGTAGATGCGCAGCAGGCCCTCGTCGCGCCGTTCGAGCGTGGTGCGCTCGATCATCGCGAGCGTGCGCAGCGTGGTGTGCTCGCGCAGGTGCAGCCGCTCGATCGGCCGCCCGCTCGCATCCGACAGCGCCTTCACGACGGCGCTGGCCCACACGCCGGTGGGGTCGTGCAGCGCGATGTGGCGGGTTGCGGTTTCGAGGTCGGCGCGGGTGGCCGCGAAATGCTCGCGGATCGCCTGCGCCGCCGAGCCGGTGACGACCAGGTCGCGCAGGTGGCGATCGACCATCTGGCCCTGGTCGTTCACCTCGGTGGCCACGCTCTCCATGAGCGAGGTGGCGGCGAAGCCGGGCAAGCGACCCTCGGGTTGATCGCCGCGCAGGTCTCCGAACAGCGATGACAACATGGGTGCTCCCGGCAGTTGAGTCCCGTGCAGTCTAGGGGGAGGCGCGCATCGGGCCATCCCCAAATTGGCTACCCCACTTCAGGGGGCAGGGATTGCCCTTGCCGCAAGGGACACGCTGATCGCTCAGGCGCCCGACCCCTTCATCATGGACGGCTGCACAGGGCGCAGGCGCGGAAGTCCGGCGCGGATCAGGGCATTCGCCTGCTGCCGGTTGTCCAGCGACTCCAGTACCTGTTCCAAGTCATTGCCCTTGTAGGCACCCATCAGGCTGGCATAGAGCGGGACGCGCTTCTTTTCGGGAAAGGCGATGATTGCCTGCGCCAAAAGGGCGATGGTGTCCATTTCGGTCTGGTTCACCGCGGTATAGAGGCTGCGGCTGGTGTGGATGACGACGCCGCTGCAGCGCTCCACGGACGCCCTGATTCCGTTCGGCTGCATCTCGTTCCCGATGGTGTATCCCGGATCGCTGCCCACATCTTCGCGGCCGCAGTTGGCCTCGAACCAGTGGTTCTGGGTGATGTGCCCAAATTCGGTCCCCGCGTGGAAGTAGACGGTCGGCGACTGATGCAGGATGCCGGTGAACCCGATGATGTTGCCCACAACATAGAAATTGTCCCGGTAGCCCATGTCGCACCTCTTTCTCGAAAGCCGCACCACGCCCGGTCGGAACGCAGAAAGAGCTTAGCGCCGAAGCACAGGTCCCGCAATCGGCTCGCATCTGAGAAGTGCCGCTCAGCTGGGCCGCAGCGGTGGCCGCGGAGATCAACTCGGCGGTAGGAGCTGAATAGATCAGCGCATCCCTAGGTGAAGAAGCGGCTCGGCGGCGCGCCCACCGAGCGGCGCACCATCGCGCTGAACGCGCTCGCGCTCGCATAGCCCAGCTCGGCCGCGATCACGCCCATCGGCTGCTTGCGCGCCGCCATCGACAAGGCCTTGGCCAGCAGCACCTGCTGGCGCCACTGGACGAAGGTGGTGCCGAGCTGCTGGCGGAACAGGCGCGCCACGGTGCGCGGGCTCGCGCCCGTGTCGCGTGCCCAGCCGTCGAGCGTGGCATGGCGTGTCGGATCGTCGAGCACCGCCTCGCACAGCGTGCGCAGCCGCTTGTCGGCCGGCAGGTCCACGCCCAGGCGCACCGGGCGAGCGCGGCGCAGCTCGTCGAGGATCAGCGCGGAGAGCCGCTGCTCGCGCTGCAGTTCACTGGCGCCGAGCGGCGGGCCGCCGTCGGGCTGCACGTTCATCTCGAGCACCAGCGCGCGCAGCAGCTCCGACACCTCGAGCACCCGGCATTGCCGCCACGGCGCCTGCTCGCCCGGCGCGACGCCCGGGCCGCTGCGCCCGCGCGGCTGCAGCAGGTACAGCGTGCGCAGGTCGGCATCCTCGACGACGCTGACGGCGTGCTCCATGCCGGCCGGGATCCACAGCGCGCGCGACGGCGGCACGAGGTAGGTGCCGTGCTCCATCGTCAGCCGCACGACGCCGGTGGACGACAGCGCGACCTGCGCCCACGGGTGGTCGTGCGGCACGACGCGGGTGTCGGTGCCCAGGTGGTGCTGCTTCGCGCGCAGCGGCCGCTGCGGCGTCGGCATGTACAGGTGGGGCGTGAGCGGGCCGATCGGTGGGGTGATCATGATTGGCAGGATCTCGACAAGGATTGACAGGCTATCGCAATCCGGCCGCTTCGTCACTGCCTACCATCGGTGCTCGATTCCACCTGCCGAACCCCTGCATGAACACCCTGGCCGCCCCGGCACCCGCATTGCGCAAGGACGCCACCGTCATCGGCCTGGTCGGCCTGGCGCACAGCATCAGTCACTTCAGCCAGCTGCTGCTGGCGCCGCTGTTCCCGTGGCTGAAGGAGGCGTTCAACGTCGGCTACGCCGAGCTCGGCCTGCTGATGTCGATCTTCTTCGTCGTTTCGTGCATCACGCAGGCGCTGTCGGGCTTCATCGTCGACCGCTTCGGGCCGCGGCCGATCCTGTTCGCGGGGCTGGCGCTGCTGGGGCTGGCGGCCTTCGGCTTCTCGATCAGCACCGGCTGGTGGATGCTGGCGGCGTTCTCGGTGCTGGCCGGTATCGGCAACGGCGTGTTCCACCCGGTCGATTTCACGCTGCTGAACCRCAAGGTGCACCCGTCGCGCCTCGGCCATGCGTTCAGCGTGCACGGCATCACCGGCAGCCTGGGTTGGGCGCTGGCGCCGGCGATGCTGGTGCCGCTGACGCTCGCGTACTCGTGGCGCGTCGCGCTGGCCTGCGCCGGCGTGCTGGCCTTCGCGGTGCTGATCGTGCTGTGGTTCAACCGCGAGAAGCTGGCGCTCGACGACATCGCGGCAGCGCCCAAGGCCAGCGCGGCGAAGGCGGCCGGCGGCAGCCTCGATTTCCTGTCGATCCCGGCGGTCTGGATGTGCTTCGCGTTCTTCTTCTTCTACGCGATGGCGCTGAGCGGCGTGCAGGCCTTCGCGCCCGAGGCGGCGCGCCTGCTGCACGACGTGCCGACGCAGCTGGCGGCCGTGTGCCTGACGGTCTACATGGTGTGCAGCGCCGGCGGCATGGTGGTCGGCGGCTTTCTCGTGACCGACCCGGCGCGCTGCGAGCGCATCGTCGGTGCCGGCTTCGGCGTGGCCGCGGCGATCGCGCTGGTGGTGGGCTTCGCCGAGATCCCGGCGCTGGCGGTGCCGGTGCTGTTCGGCGCGATGGGCTTCGCGGCCGGCATCGCCGGGCCGTCGCGCGACCTGATCGTCAAGCGCTCGGCGCCCGACAACGCGACCGGCCGCGTCTACGGCGTCGTCTACTCGGGCCTGGACATCGGCCAGGCGATCGCTCCGCTGCTGTTCGGCACGCTGATGGACTGGCACCGCCCGGCGCAGGTCTGGCTGGGCATCGCGGTGGTGCAGGGCGTGCTGATCGCCAGCGCCTTCAATGTGCGGCGGGTTCGCCGGACGGTGCTGGTGGCGGCCTGAGCGTCACACGGCGCTGCGGTGCCGCGCGATGCAGGTGTCCAGCACCTCGCCGCCCGGCCGCTTCCACCAGTCCTCGCTGGAGAAGATCTCCACCTCGCTGTAGCCCGCGTAGCCGGCTTCTTCGACCCAGCCGCGGATGCGCGGGATGTCGATCACGCCGTCGCCCATCATCGCGCGGTCGTTCAGCAGGTCGCGCGTGGGCACGCGCCAGTCGCAGACGTGGAAGGCCAGCAGCCGCTCGCGGCCGGCGCGTTCGATCTGAGCGCGCAGCTTCGGATCCCACCACACGTGGTACACGTCCAGCGCCACGCCCAGCGCGCCGCTGCGGCCGGGGTCCAGCGCGTCGCACAGGTCCAGCGCCTGCTCCATCGTGTTGACGCAGGCGCGGTCGGCCGCATACATCGGATGCAGCGGCTCGATCGCGAGCGGCATGCCGGCGCGGCGCGCATGCGCCAGCGTCGCGGCGATGCCGTCGTGCACCTCGGCGCGCGCCGCGCCGATGTCCTTGTGCGCGACCTGGCCCGACAGCGCGCCCGGCAGCCCGCCGACCACCAGCACCAGGCAGCGCGCGTTCAGCACCACGGCCTCGTCGACGGCGCGCCGGTTGTCGTCCAGCGCGCGCTGTCGCCCCGCGGCATCGGCCGCCGGGAACATGCCGCCGCGGCAGTAGCCCGACAGCTCGATGCCGGTGTCGCGCACCAGCCCGGCGATCGTGTCGAGCCCGGCCGCGGCCACCTGGTCGCGCCACGGCGAGATCGCGCGGATGCCTCTTGTCGCGCACTCCAGCACGATGCGATCGAGCGGCCATTGCGCCCGCACGGTGGCGGTGTTGATCGACAGCCAGCGGTGGTCGGCGCTGAAATCCCTCATCTCAAGCGTCCACGCCGTGCAGGCCCAGCAGATGCCGCATGCGCCGCGCCGCCAGCTCCGGCTGCTCGATCAGCCCCGCCTCGTCGGCCAGCTGCAGCAGTTCCGCCAGGTGCGGCAGCGAGCGCGTGCTCTGCTGCCCACCGACCATCACGAAGTGATCCTGGTGGCCGTTGATCCAGGCCATGAAGACGATCCCGGTCTTGTAGAAGCGCGTCGGCGCCTTGAAGATGTGGCGCGACAGCGGCACCGTGGGCGCGAGGATCGCGTGGAAGCGGCTGCGGTCGTGCGCCGCCAGCGCCGCCAGCGCCGCGCTGGCGGCCGGCGCGATCGCGTCGAAGATGCCCAGCAGCGCATCGCTCTGCCGCTGYGAGCTCACGCTGCCCACGCCATCGCCGGCGATCAGCTCCGCATAGTTGAAATCGTCGCCGGTGTACATGCGCACGCCGGGCGGCAGGCGGCGGCGCATCGCGATCTCGCGGTCCTTGTCGAGCAGCGAGATCTTGATGCCGTCGACCTTCGCCGGGTTCGCCTCGATCACCGCCAGCGCGGTGTCCATCGCGCGGTCGACGTCGGCGCTGCCCCAGTAGCCGGCCAGCGCCGGGTCGAACATGTCGCCCAGCCAGTGCAGGATCACCGGCTCGCGGGCCTGGCGCAGCAGGCGGCCGTAGACCTGCACGTAGTCGTCCGGGCCGCGCGCCACGCGGGCGAGCGCGCGGCTGGCCATCAGGATCAGGCGGCCGCCCAGCTTCTCGATCGCGGCCATCTGCGCCTCGTAGGCGCGCAGCACGTCGTCGATGCCGCGGGCCGCGTCGGGCGCGAGTTGATCGGTGCCGCAGCCGCTCGCGATGCGCGCGCCCGGCACGTCGCGCGCCGCATCGAGCGAGCGCGCGATCAGCTCGAGCGAGGTCGGCCAGTCCAGCCCCATGCCGCGCTGCGCGGTGTCCATCGCCTCGGCCACGCCCAGGCCCATGCGCCACAGGCGCTGGCGGCAGGCGATGGTGCGGTCCCAGTCGATCGCGCACTGCAGCCACGGATCGACCGGCGCGAGCGCGTCGGCCACCACGTGCGCCGCCGAGTACGCGATGCGGTTGAAGGCGGGCTCGGCCGGCGCGCGCCAGGCCTCGCGCGCCGACAGCGTGTAGCGGGCGAGGCGGCCGTCGGGCTGCGGCAGGTTCAGTGTCAGGCTCATCGCAGTCCCTCGCGTCGTCACAGCGCCAGCGCCGGCACGTCGATCCAGCGCCGTTCCTTCCAGCTCGCCAGCGCCGCCTCGACCAGCTGCACGCCCTTGGCGCCTTCGGGCAGCGTGAAGCGCCACGGCGCGTCCTCGGCCACGTGGCGCAGGAACTGCTCCCACTGCAGCTTGAAGCCGTTGTCGTACGGCTGCGTGTCGGGCACCTCCTGCCACTGCTCGAAGAACGGCATGGTCTGGCGCGTGTCGGGGTTCCACACCGGGCGCGGCGTGTTCACGCGCGCCTGGCTGCGGCAGTCGGTCAGCCCGGCCACGGCCGAGCCGTGCGTGCCGTCGACGTGGAAGGTGACCAGGTCGTCGCGGCGCACCCGCGTCACCCACGAGCTGTTGACCTGCGCGATCACGCCGCCGGCCAGCTGGAAGGTCGCGTAGGCGGCATCGTCGGCCGTCGCGCGGTAGGCCCGCCCGGCCTCGTCGAAGCGCTCCGGGATGTGCGTGCTGCCGAGACACGACACCGCCTGCACCTCGCCGAACAGGTTGTCCAGCACGTAGCGCCAGTGGCACACCATGTCGAGGATGATGCCGCCGCCGTCTTCCTGCCGGTAGTTCCACGACGGCCGCTGGATCGGCTGCAGGTCGCCCTCGAACACCCAGTAGCCGAACTCGATGCGCACCGACAGGATGCGGCCGAAGAAGCCGGCGCGCTTGAGCATGTCGAGCTTGCGCAGGCCGGGCAGGAACAGCTTGTCCTGCACCGCGCCGTGCTTCACGCCCGCCTGCTGCGCGAGGCGGCACACCTCCAGCGCCTCGGACAGGTTGGTCGCGATCGGCTTCTCGCAGTAGACGTGCTTGCCGGCGCGGATCGCCTGCGCCAGCAGCGTCGGTCGCATCTGCGTGGTGCCGGCGTCGAAGAACACGGTGTCGGCGCGGTCGGCCATCGCGGCATCGAGGTTGGTGCCCCAGCGCGCGATGCCATGGGCTTTCGCGAGCGCCTCGATCTTGCCGGCATCGCGGCCGATCAGCACCGGGTCGGGCATCAGCCGGTCGCCGTTGGCGAGCGCCACGCCGCCCTGGTGGCGGATCGCGACGATCGAGCGGATCAGGTGCTGGTTCATGCCCAT
>NZ_JBFUGW010000212.1:0-10965 GCF_056402735.1 Rhizobacter sp. P3_C12 | reverse complement strand
CCGCCAGCGGAGCGCCGCGCGATCGTCGTCGGCGCGGGTCTGGCCGGCAGCGCCACGGCCGCCGCGCTCGCCGCGCAGGGCTGGCACTGCGAGCTGCTCGACCGGCACGCGAGCCCGGCGCAGGAGGCCTCCGGCAACCCGGCCGGCCTGTTCCACGGCATCGTCAATGCGCAGGACGGCACGCATGCGCGCTTCAACCGCGCAGCCGCGCTGGAGCTCGCGCGCGTGCTGGCCGATGCGCTGCGCGACGGCGTGCCCGGTTCGCTGGCCGGTTTGCTGAGACTGGAGACCGCGCTGCCCGATGCGGCCGCGATGCAGGCGGTGCTCGATCGCGTGGGCTTGCCGGCGACCTATGTGCAGGCGCTCGATGCCGATGCGGCCGGTCGCCTTGCAGGCCTGGCGTTGCGCCACCCGGCCTGGTTCTACCCGCAGGGCGGCTGGGTGCAGCCGGGCGCGCTGGTGCGCTGGTTCATCGCACAAGGCGGCGAGCAGATCCGCTGGCGTGGCGGCATTCAGGTCGAGTCGATCCACCACGACGACGAGGGCCGCTGGCACGTGAGAGACGTGCAGGGCGCGAGCATCGCCAGTGCACCGGTGCTGGTGCTCGCGAACGCCGGCGATGCGTTGCGGCTGCTCGGCCAGCCCGCGTGGTCCGTCGAGGCCGTGCGGGGCCAGCTGAGCTTCGCGCCGGCCGACACCGCGGGCTGGGCGCTGCCGCGCATTCCGCTGGCCGGCGCCGGCTACCTGCTGCCGCCGATCGACGGCATGGCGGTGTTCGGCGCCACCAGTGCGGCCGGCGACATGGCCGCCGAGTTGCGGCAGGCGGACCACGCCCACAACCTCGCGCAGTACCAGAACCTGACCGGGCAGGCTGCGCCGGTCGATGCCGGCGCGCTGCAAGGCCGCACCGCGTGGCGCTGGGTGGCGGGCGACCGCCTGCCGATCGTCGGCGCGGTGCCCGACCTTCACGCGCCCCGCACGCGCGCGATCGACCAGGTCCGCTTCGTGCCGCGCGTGCCGGGCCTGTTCGTGTTCACCGCGCTGGGTTCGCGCGGCATCACCTGGTCGACCCTCGGCGCAGAGACGCTCGCGTCGGCGATCACCGGCGCACCGGCGCCGCTTGAAAGCAGCCTGCTCGATGCGATCGATCCGGGCCGCTTCATCGCCCGCCAGGTGCGGCGCGACGCCCGCTGATCAGGCCCAGGCCGCGCGCAACCAGCGGCGCAGCGCGGCCGCGACGCGCGGGTGGTTCAGCAGGTCCATGTGGCCGACGCCGTCGATCTCGACGCGTTCGACATCACCGGCCAGCGCCGGATCCGCCGCGCTGCCGGGCCGCACCAGGCCGTCGCCCAGGCCCGCGACGAGCCGCATCGGCACCGCCAGCGTGCTCGGCGCCGCGCCGTGGCGCAGGTCGCGGATGCCGCGGCTGCGCGCATCGGCGAGCCGGCTCAGCGGCCGTGTCATCGCCGATGCATCCAGCACCGAAGAGAGCACATGCCCGGCCCGTTCCAGCGGCGCACCGCGGTGCGGTGTGCCCAGGCAGACCAGCATCCGGATGCGACCGAGCCACGGGCTGCCGTCGGCCAGCGCCTGCTCGCAGGCGGCGCGCGCGACCAGCCCGCCCATGCTGTGGCCCACCAGCACGATCGATGCGGCGCGCCCGGGCGTCGATTCGATCCATTGCGCCATCAGCGCCGACAGCGCACGGCCGTTGTCGCTGATCGACAACCCGCTGTTGTAGCGGAGGAAAAGCGGCGTGGCGCCGAACTCGCGCTCGGCCATCGCCGGGTAGGAATCGCCGGCCGACTCGGCACGCGCGACCGTCCAGCTGTGTTCGTCGCAGGCCAGCCCGTGGATGAACAGGCAGACCCGCTCCCCCGGCACCACGCCTTCGGGATACAAGGCCATGCGCACCGCGAGCGGGTTGCCCGCCGCCTGCAGCGCATCGCCGGCCACGCCGTTCAGCGCGCTGCGCAGGGCCTGCTCGCGCGCGCCGGGCTGGCGTGTCGGATCGGTGAGGCGTTGTTCGGCATGGCCGGCCAGCGTGAGGGCGGCGGCGCCGGTCTGGCGCACTGTCGTGTGGACCACCGTGCTGACCATGTCGTGCACCCGCTGCACCCAGCGGGCCGGCGCTGCGACCACGGGCACGTGCTGCAGCGTCGCGAAGGCCTGGTCGGCGATCGCCTGGTGCATCTGCTGCACCTGCGTGGAGGTCGCCTCGAAGCCGGCCTTCAGCGCGGCCGCGTAGGCGCCGGGCGCCGGCGGTTTGCCTGGGGGGCGCATGGCACCCACAGCATTCGCGGCGCTCAGGGCGCCGGCTGGTCTCCGGCGCCTGCTTCCTGGGTCTGGCCTTCGGAGGACTCGTCGCCCTGTCCGGCATCGCCGGAGCCCGGGCTGGTCTTGCGAAGCTCCTTCTCCTTCAGCTTCTCTTCCTTCTTCTTTTTCTTGGCCAGCTCGCGCTGGCGCTTTTCGAACGAGTAGTTGGGTTTGGCCATGGGCCGTCCTTTTTCAGCGGATTCGGAACAGGCCCGAGGTTACGCCCTTTTTGGGGGCGCGCGAGGCCCGGGAGTGGATCAGAACGTCAGCGTCTTCACGCCCTGCGCGGTGCCCAGCAGGCAGGCGCCGGCCCGGTTGCGCGCGAAGATGCCGACGGTGACGACGCCCGGCCACTGGTTGATCTCGCGCTCCATCGCCACCGGGTCGATGATGGCCAGGCCGCGCACGTCGAGGATGCTGCAGCCGTTGTCGGTGACGACGCCGGCGCGCAGCTGCGCATCGCCGCCGAGGCCGCGCAGCCGCCGCGCGATCTGCGCGGCCGCCATCGGGATCACCTCCACCGGCACCGGGAAGCGGCCGAGCGTGTCGACGAGCTTCGATTCATCGGCGATGCAGACGAAGTTCTGCGCGATGTCGGCGACGATCTTCTCGCGCGTGAGCGCGGCGCCGCCGCCCTTGATCATGAAGCCGTGGTGGTCGATCTCGTCGGCGCCGTCGATGTAGACCGGGATGGTGTCGACGGCATTGCTGTCGAGCACCGCGATGCCGTGCGCGCGCAGCCGCTCGGAGCTTCGTTCGCTGCTGGAGACGGCGCCGGCGATGCGGTCCTTGATGCCGGCCAGCGCGTCGATGAAGCAGTTCACCGTGGAGCCGGTGCCCACGCCGACGATGCTGCCGGGTTGCACGTAGGCCAGCGCGGCCTGCCCGACGAGGGCCTTCAGTTCATCCTGTGTCATGGCGGAGCGGGTCGTTTGAGACAATCCGCGATTATCCAAGACGCTGGTCCCCGCATTCATCCCATGGCCCTGGTTCCGTACGCCCTCACTCGCCCCTTCCTGTTCGGCCTCGACCCCGAGCAGGCGCATGACCTGACGCTCGGCGCCCTCGCGCGCATCCAGCGCACGCCGCTGATCTGTGCCGTTGCGCAGCCGCAGGTCGACGATCCGGTGACGGTGGCGGGCATCCGCTTTCCGAACCRCATCGGCCTGGCGGCCGGGCTCGACAAGAACGGCCGTTGCATCGACGGGCTGGCCGCGATGGGTTTCGGCTTCATCGAGGTCGGCACCGTGACGCCGCTCGGCCAGCCGGGCAACCCGAAGCCGCGCATGTTCCGCCTGCCGCAGGCGAACGCGCTGATCAACCGGCTCGGCTTCAACAACCAGGGGCTCGAGGCCTTCATCGCCAACGTGAAGCAGGCGCGCTTCCGGGCGCAGGGCGGCGTGCTGGGGCTGAACATCGGCAAGAACGCGGCGACGCCGATCGAGCGCGCGGTCGACGACTACCTGCTGTGCCTGGACGGCGTGTACCCGCATGCCGACTACGTGACGGTGAACATCTCGTCGCCGAACACGAAGAACCTGCGCGCGCTGCAGAGCGACGAGGCGCTGGATGCGCTGCTCTCGGCGGTGCAGGATCGCAGGCAGCAGCTGGCGAAGCAGCACGGCCRCGTCGTGCCGGTGTTCGTGAAGATCGCGCCCGACCTCGACGAGGCGCAGGTCGGCGTGATCGCCGCCACGTTGCGGAAGAACGCGATCGACGGCGTGATCGCGACCAACACAACGATCGCGCGCGATGCGGTGAAGCACCTGCCGCACGGCGAAGAGGCCGGCGGCCTGAGCGGCGCGCCGGTGCTGGCGGCCTCGAACCGGGTGATCGGGCAGCTGCGCGCCGCGCTGGGCGCGGGCTACCCGATCATCGGCGTCGGTGGCGTGCTGAGCGGTGCCGACGCGCAATCGAAGATCGCGGCCGGTGCCGACCTGGTGCAGCTCTACACCGGCTTCATCTACAAGGGGCCGGAGCTGGTCACCGAGGCCGCACGGGCGGTGGGTTCTCTGTCGTCCGTCTAGCCAATTTGAGGGTTGAATTGCTGGCGTAGTTCTGCGCGTGCAAAGGCGCGGGCGGAGGGTGTGGGGCTCGCCGGTCGGTGCGGTCATCGCCCCTGGCGGGGCGATGACTCCCCTGCGCCATCTGCTTTCATGAACCGTCGCCGAAACTCCCTCCACTCACTTCGTTCGTTGTGGTCAAACAGTCGGCGACAGTCAGTGCACGAAGCGCGCTGCGCGCGCGGTTCATGAAAGCAGACGGCTCCGGCGCCCCGCCCTGATTGGCGCTCCCCACACTCCCCGCCCGCGCCTTCGCTGAACCAGTAGCTCGATGCGGAATGAAGAACGAGCGCGGCTTGTAGCCCGGGTGCCAACCCGGGCATCCATTCCCATTTGTTCGCTTGTCAAAGTCGAAGGAGCAGKGCGGTGGCAYRAAGGCGCGTGGGGGGAGGCYGTGGAGCGCCAACAAAGACGGGTCGCCGGAGCTGTCTGGTTTCATGGCCCGCGTGCGCAGCACGCTTCGTGCACTGACTGTCGCCGACTGTTTGACCACAACGAACGAAGTGAGTGGCGGGAGTTTCGGCGACGGGCCATGAAACCAGTCAGCGGAGGGCAGTCATCGCCCCCCAGGGGGCGATGACCGACCCGGCCGGCGCGCCATGGCCTCCCCCCACGCGCCTTTGCGCACACCACCTATGCATCACTGCGCGCGCAGCGCAGCCAACCTCCGGTGCGTGCCCGGATGCGTCGCCGTGTCCTTGGTCACGCCGAGTCGCATGAAGGCCGAGATCACCGTGTCTCGTGACACGCCCATGCTCTCCAGCGTGCGCAGCGCAAACGCATCGGCCTCGTATTCCTGCTGGTAGGCCAGGCCCGACGCTTCGCGCCCCAGGCGGCCGGCGACCGGGTCGGTCTGCTCGGGGGTGACGCTGCCCGGCACCCATTTCTGGTACATCACGCCCATTTGCGCCCAGTGCGCCAGCGCCACGTGGCCCAGCTCGTGCGCCAGCACGAACTGCCGGCCCTCGTCGGACCAGTCGCCCAGGCCTTCATTCACGATCACCACCCGGCCCTGCAGCGTCTCGGCGACCACCTCGCCACGCACCACGCGCAACTCGACCGCATCCTGCAACCCCAGCCGGTGCGCCAGCATCTCGAAGCTGTCACGCACCTTCTGCGCCCGCATGCTCTCGACCGGTGCCGGCGACATGCGCTCCAGCCGCACGCTTTGCGAGCGCTCCAGCACCTGCGTGATGTCCTCGCCCTGCGCGACGCCCACCACCGAGGCCACCCCCATCAACACCAGCCAGCGCCGCATCGCATCACTCTCCTGCGTGGGCCCGGACTGCAGGCCCTGTGAGGCATTACGACGCAACAAACGGGCCAGAAGCAAGGGTTTTCCCGCACATCCGCCTCGAATCGGGGGGCGCCGTGTCGCAGTGCACGGGCAAACCCGGTGCCATGCCGGACCCGTCACGCCTGGATCAGCCCCCAGTGCAGCGCCACCAGCGTCAGCTCGGACTGGTTGCCGGCCCCCAGCTTCTGCTTCACGTGGTAAAGGTGCGTGCCCACCGTGCTCGGCGACAGGTTCAGGTTGGCGGCGATCTGCGCCACGGTCAGGCCGCGCGCGAGCTGGATGAAGACGGAGAACTCGCGCTCGCTGAGGGCCTCGGCCGGGTTCGTGTCGCCCTTCATCTGGGCCAGCGCCAGCACCTGGGCGGTCTGCGCGTCCACATACGGGCGGTGTTCGGCCACCGCGGTCACCGCGGCGATCAACGCCTCGGGCGCGCCGCGCTTGGTCAGGTAGCCGAGCGCACCGGCCTGCATCACCCGCCGAGGGTGGGCTGTGTCCTCGTGCGCCGACAGCACCAGCACGCGGGCCTTCGGGTCCTGCGCCAGCAACCGCCGCACGGCCTCGAGCCCGCCCATGCCAGGCATCGACAAGTCCATCACCACCACGTCGGGCTTGAGCTTCGGGTAGTCGGCGCACGCCTGTTCGCCGGTGTCGGCCTCGGCCACGACCTCGATGCCGGCATCGGCCAGCAGCATCCGAAAACCCATGCGCACCAGCGCATGGTCGTCGACGAGCATCACGCGGATCATGCGGGGGCAACCTCCTTGGTGGGGGACGGCAGGCGCACCGTCAGGCGCACGCCATGCGGGGTGATGGACACCAGCTCGAAACTGCCGCCCAGGCCCTGCACCCGTTCGGCCAGCCAGCGCAGGCCATGGTGGCCCTTTTTCTGGGCCCAGTCCGGCGGCAGGCCGACACCGTCGTCGACGAGTTCGAGCAGGATGCCGTCGGCCGCGGCGCGCAGCCGCACGCCGACCCGCTGCGCCTGGCCATGGCGCAGCGCGTTCGTCAGGCCCTCCTGCGCGGCGCGGTACAGCGCGAGTRCCGCCTCGCTGCCGAGTGCCACGCCGTCCATCTCGGACTGCAGCTCGATCTGCACGCCGGGGTGGCTGCGGCGCGTGCGCTCGGCCAGGTCGGCCAGCGCCTCGGCGAGCCCGAAGTTGTCGAGCACCAGCGGCGCGAGGCGCGGGATGATGCCGTGCATCGCGTCGTACAGGCGCGACGACTCGTCGGCGATCAGGCGCGCCGCCTGCTCGGCCTGCGGATCGAGYGTGCGCATGCGCTGCGCGATCGACAGCGCCATGCTGCGCATCGCCGTCACCGACTGGCCCAGTTCGTCATGCAGCTCGCGCGCGATCAGGTGGCGCTCCTGCTCGATCTGGTGGTCGACCCAGCGCGTCAGCTCGCGGCTCTCGGAGAGCTGCAGCTCGGCACGCACCGCGCGGCGCTCGGTCTCGATGTGGCCCTGCAGCATGCCGACCATGCGGTTGAAGGCCTTGCCGATGGTGCCGGCCTCGGCCCCGGGCAGCGGCGGCAGCGAGACATCGAAGCGGCCACCTTCCAGCTGGTTCAGCGCCGCGACGATCTGGCCGAACGGCCGCAGCGTGCGCCCGACCAGCCAGTACACCAGCCCGTTGAGTACCACCAGCATCACGACGGCCCCGAACACCAGCGTGATGGCCTCGTCCCAGGCGTCGAGCACGGCGCGCGAGGCGTTCGCCTGCACCGTCAGCCGGCCGTCGGGCAGGTCCAGCGACTGCACGGCCGGCGGCGGCGCGACCAGTGCGTCGAACCAGTCGGGCGCATCGCGGCCCGGCTTGTAGGGCGATGGCGGCGAGGCATAGAGCACCGCGCCCTGCCGGTCGAGCAGCGTGATGTCGTTCGAGCGCACGCGGCCCATGCCCTGCAGGAAGGCCAGCACCGCCGGCGTGCCCTGGGCCGCGTAGCGCCACACGGTGCGGTTCATGAACTGCCCGGCCACGCGGTTGGCGGCCACCACTTCCTCGTTCACCGACGCGCGCATGCTGCGCAGCTCCAGGCCCATCATCACGAACAGGAACAGCAGCGTCAGCAGCCCGACGATCAGGTGGATCTTCAGCCTCAGAGTCATGACGACCCCTCGTCCGACGGGTACGTCGGACGGTCCCCCGAGGGGACACGGGCCGGCTTGGGAGCGGCCCGGCGCTCGGCCCGTTCTGCTTCGAAATGCCCGTGCGCTGCGTAGCCGTCCAGCGCCTCGACCATCGCGCGCACCATCGCCGGATGCGAGGGATCGTGGCCGGCGCCCTCGACGAGGCGCAGGTGGCTGTGCGGCAGGCGCTGGTGCAGCGCGACAGCGCCCTGGGGCCGGCAGATGCGGTCTTCGCTGCCGTGCAGCAGCAGCGTCGGCACCACCGGCAGGCGGTCGCAGCGATCGAGCAGCGGCGGGTCATCGAGCCAGCAGCGGTGCAGCAGGTAGTGGCTCTGCACGCGGTAGCGGTCGACCTGCGCCTCGAGCGCCGCGCCCGACGGCTCGGGCTGTGCCACGGCGCCGGTCGCGAGCGTGCTTTCCCAGCGCCACCAGGCCAGCGCGATGCGGCGCGCGGTGTCGGCATCCGTCTTGTCATCGATGGCCAGGCCTTGCGCGAGGAACGGCAGCAAGGCGCGGCGCTGCTCGGGCGGCGCGATGGATGCGAACTGCACCCAGGCCTCGCCCTGCCCGGCCGGAACCTCTTGAAAGAAGCCGGTGATGTCGTCCTCGCGCGCGAGGAAGGTGGCGCGCAGCAGCAGCCCGGCCACCGCGCCCGGATGCGCCATGGCATACGCCAGTGCGAGCGTGGCACCCCACGAGCCGCCGACCACCCGCCAGCGCGCGATGCCGAGCGCCTCGCGCAGCGTCTCCAGGTCGGCCACCAGGTGGGCGGTGGTGTTGTCGACCGTGCTGCCGCGCGGCTGGCTCCTGCCCGCACCGCGCTGGTCGGGGCTGACGATGCGGTAGCGGGCCGGATCGAAGAAGCGGCGCAGCAGCGGCGAGCTGCCGGAACCCGGGCCGCCATGCAGCACCACCACCGGGATGCCCTGCGGATTTCCGCTCTCCTCGACGTGCAGCACGTGGCCACCCGGCACGCGAAGTTCGTGCACGCGGTACGGTGCGGTTTCGGCGTAGAGCATGGCCGCGGCATGGTAGCCCGCGCCCCCGCCGCCGCGCTTCAGTGCTTTCGCTACAGCAAATTCTTCCGTTGCTCCACCAGCCGCATGATCATCGGCGTGAAGATCAGCTGCATCGCGAGCTCCATCTTCCCGCCCGGCACCACCAGCGTGTTGGCACGCGACATGAACGAGTCGTGCAGCATCGACAGCAGGTACGGAAAATCGATGCCGCGCGGGTTCGCGAAGCGGATCACCACCAGGCTCTCGTCGGCGGTCGGGATGGTGCGCGCGATGAACGGATCCGAGGTGTCGACCACCGGCACGCGCTGGAAGTTGATGTGCGTGCGCGTGAACTGCGGGCAGATGTATTCCACGTACTCGTGCATGCGGCGCAGGATCACGCTGGTCACCGCCTCGGTCGAATAGCCGCGCGTGCTGCGGTCGCGGTGGATCTTCTGGATCCACTCCAGGTTGATCACCGGCACCACGCCGATCAGCAGGTCGGTGAAGCGCGCCACGTCGACCTTGTCGGTCGTCACGCCGCCGTGCAGGCCCTCGTAGAACAGCAGGCTGCTCGGCGGCAGCGGCGCCCAGGCGGTGAAGGTGCCCGGCGGCTGCTGGTACGGCGCGGCCTCCTCGTCGTTGTGCAGGTACTTGCGGCTTTGCCCGGTGCCGGTCTCGGCATAGCTGCGGAACAGCTCTTGCAGCTCGGCGAACAGGTTGGCGTCCTCGCCGAAATGGCTGAAGTGCGGCCGGTGGTTCTGCTCGGCCTCGGCCATCGCCGCCTTCATGGCCTCGCGGTCGTAGCGGTGGAAGCTGTCGCCTTCGACGATCGCGGCCGCCACGCCCTCGCGGCGGAAGATGTTCTCGAAGGTCTTCGTGACCGAGGTGGTGCCGGCGCCGGACGAACCGGTGATGGCGATGACGGGGTGCAGCGCGGACATGGCAGCGCCCCCTCAGACCGTGGCCGCGAACAGGCCGCGCTTGCCGAACAGCGGCGAATCATAGGCGGCCGCCGGTTCGTCGCGGTGGTAGGTCTCGATGCGCGCCACCTCGTGGCGCGAACCGAAGACGAAGCCGATGCGCTGGTGCAGCGCGTCGGGCTGCACCTCCATCAGCCGCGAGCGGCCGGTGCTCGCGCCGCCGCCGGCCTGCTCGATCAGGAACGAGATCGGGTTCGCCTCGTACAGCAGGCGCAGCCGGCCGGCACGCGACGGATCCTTGCTGTCGCGCGGGTACAGGAACACGCCGCCGCGCATCAGGATGCGGTGCGTCTCGGCCACCAGCGAGGCGATCCAGCGCATGTTGAAGTCGGCGCCGCGCGTGCCGGTCTGGCCGGCCAGGCACTCGTCGACGTAGCGCTTGACGGCCGGCTCCCAGAAGCGGCTGTTCGACGCGTTGATCGCGAACTCGCAGGTCTTCTCGGGAATGCGCAGGCCGGGGTGGCTGAGCACCCATTCGCCGAGCAGCGGGTCGAGCGTGAAGGCATGCGTGCCGCGGCCGAGCGTCAGCACCAGCATGGTCGACGGCCCGTAGATCGCGTAGCCGGCGCAGACCTGCTGCGTGCCGGGCTGCAGGAAATCCCGCGGCTGCGGATCCTGCCCCGGCGTGACCGCGCGCAGCACCGAGAAGATGCTGCCGACCGCCACGTTGACGTCGATGTTCGACGAGCCGTCGAGCGGGTCGAACAGCAGCAGGTACTTGCCGCGCGGATGCTCGGGCGGCAGCGTGTACGGCGCCTCCAGCTCCTCGGACACCATGCCGGCCAGGTGCCCACCCCACTCGGTGGCGCGCAGGAACAGCGCGTTGCCCAGCACGTCGAGCGTCTTCTGCTCCTCGCCCTGCACGTTGCCGGTGCCGGCGCTGCCGAGCGCGCCGTCCAGCGCGCCATAGGCCACCTTGCGTGCGATGGTCTTGCAGGCGAGCGAGAGATCGGTGATCAGCGCGTTCAGGTCGCCGGTGGCCTCGGGGTGGCGGCGCCGCTCCTCGATCAGGAACTGGGTCAGGGTCGAACGTCCTCCGGTGAGCATGGCGTGTCTCCTGGTTATTGATGAATCGGTGTGCGCACTGGCAGGCGGGCCAGCAGGTCGGCGGGCGCTTCGAGGCGCCACGTGCCGGCGGGCGGCGGCGATCCGTAGCCCCAGGCGGCCCACGCGGCCTGGC
>NZ_JBFUGW010000211.1:0-10983 GCF_056402735.1 Rhizobacter sp. P3_C12 | reverse complement strand
GTCACGCCGCTGATGCCCAGCACCAGGTTGTTGCCGCTGCGCGTCTGCGTGAGCTGCGCGGCGGTGACGCCGGTGGCGATCTCGATGCGGTCGCTGCCGCCCGCATCGGTGATCGTATCGAGGCCGTCGCCGCGGCCCCAGCGGTAGACGTCGTTCGAGCTGGTCGAGGTGTCCGTCATCGTGTCGTTGCCGGCGCCGCTGCTGTAGGTGTCGCTGCCCTCCAGGCCCTTCAGCACGTTGACGCCCGCATTGCCGAACAGCAGGTTGTCCAGGCCGTTGCCGGTGCCATCGATCGCGTTGCTGTTGAGCAGCGTCAGGTTCTCGACGAAGTTGCCCAGCGTCCAGGTGATGGTGCTGTTGACCGTGTCGGTTCCGCCCCCGGTCAGCTCGGTGGTGGCCTCGTTGGCGGTGTCGACGTAGTAGGTGTCGTTGCCGGCACCACCGGTCATGTTGTCCAGCCCGCCCAGGCCGTCGAGCACGTTGTTGCCCGCGTTGCCCACCAGCGTGTTCGCCGCCGTGTTGCCCTTCCCATCGATGTTGGCATTGCCCTTGAGCGTCAGCGTCTCGACGTTCGCGGCCAGCGTGTAGGTGGTGGCGGTGGACTCGACCGCATCCGTGCCACTGCTGGCCGCTTCGATGATGCTGTCGTTCGTGTCATCGACCACGTAGGTGTCGTTGCCCGCACCGCCACTCATCGCGTCCGCCCCTGCGCCGCCGTCCAGCCGGTTGACGCCGCCATTGCCGGTGAGCGTGTTGGCCTGGTCGTTGCCCGTGCCGTTGACGTTCGAGCTGCCCGTCAGCGTCAGCGCCTCGATGTTGGCGGACAGCGTGTAGCTGACGTTGCTCTTCGCCGTGTCGGTGCCTTCGCCCGCGTTCTCGACGATGACGTCGTCCGTGTTGTCCACCGTGTAGGTGTCGTCGCCGGCACCGCCGCGCATCGTGTCGACACCCCCCAGGCCGTTCAGCGCATTGGCGCCGGCATTGCCTACCAGCACATTGCCCGTCCCGTTGCCGGTGCCGCCCAGGTTGCCAGCACCGGTGAGCGTCAGGTTCTCCAGCGTCGCCGCCAGCGTCAGCGTGACGGCGGATTCGACGGTGTCGGTGCCCTCGCCGTCGTACTCGTTGATGTTGTCCTGCGTGCTGTCGATGACGTACGTGTCGTCGCCCAGGCCGCCGTACAAGCTGTCGATGCCGGCACCGCCCTCCAGCCGATCCTTGCCGGCGTCGCCGATCAGCATGTCGTTGCCGTCGCCACCGAGCAGCGTGTCGTTGCCGATGTTGCCGCGCAACCAGTCGTTGCCGCCGAGGCCGGTCAGCGTGCTGTCGATGGGGAGCGCTTCGAGGTTGTCGTCTCCCTCGGTGCCGGTGATCTGGCTGAGCAGTTGGTTGATCTGCGACTGGCCCCACACCGTGCCGTCCGCAAAGCGGATCTCCTCCACGTGACCGGCGGTGCTTGCGTCGGGCAGGAACCAGTCGGTGACGCGGATCGTGTCGCCGGTGACGGCATGGGTGAGCACGAGGTCGAAATTGTCCTTCTTGCCGCGGATGTCGGAGGCCAGCACGCCGGACTGGAAGACGACCGCATCGACGGCACCGTCATCCACCGCGTTCATCTCGCCTGCGACGAAGTTCTCGTCGCGCTTGATCTCCGACACCACGTCCTGGCCCCAGTTCGCGCCGAAGACGTACTGGTCGGCCCCTGCACCGCCAACGAGCGTGTCGTCGCCTGCGCCGCCACTGAGCGTGTCGGCACCGCCGGCGCCCTTGAGCACGTCGTTGCCTGCATCGCCGGTCAACGCATCCGCAGCGCCCTGGCCGAACAGCTGGTCGTCGCCGTCGCCGGCCGACAGTGCGCCACCGCTGGCCGAGGCGATCAGCAGGTCGGTTCCCGTCGTCGCCTGCGCCATCGAACTGCGGCCGAGGCCGGCGACGATCGCATCGCGCGTGAGCCGCGTGCGATCGGGCAGCAGGATGGAGTCGAGGTCGGTGCGGACCTGGTTCGGGCCCGAGAAGAAGTCCTCGATCGTCAACGCATCGGCGCTGCCGTCGAGCGCGATCACGAGCGAGGTGTCCTGCTGCGTGAAGCGCAGACGGCTCGCATCGGTGCCCACCGCCAGGCCGATCGCCGACAGGCCCTGCTTCGAGCCCTGCCACGACGCCTCGCTGCGCGCGCCTGCGGGGCTCAACCGGTCCACGCCCGCACCTTGGCCGAACTGCACCTGCACATACGAGGACACGTTGCCGGTCTGCCTGAGGGTCAGCGTGTCGTTGCCGCTTCCGCCATCGAGCAGCGCGTAACTGGCATCGCGGATCTCCAGCATGTCGTCGCCCGCGCCGCCCAGCAGGGTGTCGTGCCCGCCGTAGCCGCGCAGCGTGTCGTTGCCGTTGCCGCCGTCGAGCTGGTCGTAGGAGTCGAGGTAGTCGTAGCGCTGGTTGAAGGAGCTGTAGGTGACGCCGGCGAAGTCCAGCGACTCGAGGCGGTCGTCGCCATCGCCGCCCTGGATGGCATTGTTCGCCTTGCTGCCGTACAGCACGTTGTTGCCGGCGTTGCCCAGCACGTCGATGTTGCCGAGCAGCGCGCCGGCGCGCAGGTTCTCGACGTTCGCATGGTCGGCGAGCGACAGCCGCGTGGCCGCGATGCCGGCCAGGCTGTCGACGATCACCGTGTCGGTGCCGCCGTCGGCCGCCTCGACCACCGTGTCGTTCACCCCGATGCGGTAGGTGTCGTTGCCGCCCTGGCCCGTCAGCACGTTGGTCGCGGTGTTCTGCGAGCTGTCGAAGGTGTTGTCCAGCGCATTGCCGCCGCCGCTGGTGGCCGCGCTGCCGCTCAGCGTCAGCATCTCCAGGTTGGCACCGAGCGTGTAGCTTTGCGTCGAGATCACCCGGTCCTGCGTGGACAGTTGCGTGCCGTCGCCGAGGACCGCCCTCTCGATCACGACGTCGCCCACATCGTCGACCAGGTAGGTGTCGTCGATCATGGTGCCCATCATCGTGTCGGCACCCGCACCGCCGTCGATCAGCGTGCCGGCGATCGGCGCACCGCTCACCCAGTTGAAGTTCGCGCCGCCCGTCTGCAGGTCGATCACGTTGTTGCCGGTGTTGCCGGTGTACGCGTAGCGCAGCACGTCGGTCGAGCTGTAGGTGATGCCGGTCGCCTTGATCAGCGAGCCGATGTAGAGGTTCTCGACCTGGTCGGGCAGCGTGACGCTGAAGAGGTTGCTTTGCAGCGTGTCGGTGCCCTGCCCGGCGAGTTCGACGACGTTGGGCGTGACCGCCGTGAAGAAGCTCGCATTGACCGATCCGTAACGCGTGCGATCGAGAACGCGGTACCAGTCGTTGCCGGCGCCGCCGTACAAGGTGTCGGCGCCGCCCATGCCGTCCAGCGTGTTGTCGGCCGCGTTGCCGCGCAGCACGTTGGCCGCCGCATTGCCGTCGCCGGAGACCGCCAGCCAGCCGGTGAGCTCCAGGTTCTCGACGTTGTCGGGCAAGGCGTACGACACCGCGCTGCGCGCCGTGTCGGTGCCGCCGCCGGGCTGCTCGACGATCACGTCGGCGGGGTTGTCGATCGTGAAGACATCGTCGCCGCTGCCGCCCGTTTGCGTGTCGGCCGGGCCGGTGATGCTGGCGCCTGCGCGCGCGGCGATGTCGGCATAGGCCCAACTGCTGCCGTCGCTGAAACGGATGCTGGCCACGCCCTGGCCGCCGGGCTGGAAGAACTGGTCGACCCACAACCGCGTGCCCGACGGGCCGTGCAGCAGCACCAGCGAGTCGTTGGCAGAAAAGGTTCCACCGCCGTCCTGGCCAGTGCGCACGAGAGTGATGTCGGCGGCCGAGAACCCGACGCCGACCTGGATCACGTTGGCGTTGCTTCCATCGACATCACTGACACGGTCGCCGTCCGTGCCGGGGCCGAACAGGTAGGTGTCGTTGCCGGCGCCGCCCTTCAGCACGTCGTAGCCGGCGCCGCCGTCCAGCGTGTCGTTGCCACCGTTGCCGAGCAGCGTGTCGTTGCCTGCACCGCCGGAGATCAGGTCGTCGAGGGTGTCGAAGCCGTCGAGCACATCGGCGCCTGCCGTGCCGGTGACGGCGCGGGCGAGGAGGTCGGCGGCCGACCACATGACGCCCGGCGCGGCCTCGAAGCTGACCTGCTGCACCGGGGGCGCGGCGAGGTTGAGTGTCTGGTTGAGCAACTGCACGGTGAAGCTCACCGCACCGGATGCGTCCAGCACCTGCAACAGCAGGTCGTTGCCGGAGCGACGCACGAGGGTGTTGGCGGGATCGATGCCGGCGAGAACCACGTTGTCGCCGCCATCGGTGCCCGCATCGACCACGAGCAGGTCGCCCGCCGCCGAAGCGGCGTTCCGCACGATGCGGTAGGTGTCGAGCCCGCCGCCGCCGGTCAGGCGCGCAGCCTGGTTGCCTGCGTTGCGGGCGCCATCGTCTTCCAGCCGGTCGTTGCCGGCACCGCCATCGAGAAAATCGCCACCGGCGCCGCCGATCAGCGTGTCGTCGCCGGCGTTGCCATAGAGGGTGTCATCGCCGAGGCCGCCTTGCACGCTGTCGTTGCCGGCGCCGGACTCGACGACGTCATTGCCGTCCAGCGCGTCGATCGCATCGGCGCCCGGGCCGGTGTAGATCGTGTCGTTGCCGGCCGTGGCCTGCCCGTTGCCGCCGTCGATCGGCAGCGTCTCGGTCGTGAAGGCGGAGCCGTCCGCGAAACGGTACTCGCTCATCGGGTTGGTCGAGAAGGCGCCGGTCACCGTCAGCTGGTCAGCGGTGCCGCGGATGCGGATGATCAGGTCGTTGCCATGCTGGATCCAGAGCAGGTCCGAGGGCAGCACATCGGCCGCGAACTGAATCGCCTCGATCTCGGACAGGTCGCGTCCAGCGGCATTGATGCGGTCCGCACCGTCGCCGCGCCCGAAGACGTAGGTGTCGTTGCCGGCGCCGCCGGTCAGCAGGTTGGCCGCTGCGTTGCCGTGCAACACCTCGTCGAGGAAACTGCCGTCGACGCTGCTGTCGGTGGCCGATGCGTCGAAGCGCACACCGCGGGCGGCGACCTGCTGGAAGCTCAGCGAACTGCCGTCAGCGAAGCGCACCGAGTCGAACGAGGCCGAGACGCTGGACCAGCTGCTGCCGCTGAAATCGAGGACCGCACAGTCTTCGCCATCGCCGTAGGCCAGGACGAGCCGCTTCGTGCCGTCGAGCATGCGCCATTCGAGCCGCACGCTGTCGGGTGCGACGTTGTCGCCGAACTCGATCACATTGGCGTCGCGCCACACGCCCGCATCGGCCAGCGACCCGCCGCCGTGCAGCTGGTCGACGCCGTCGCCCTGGCTCAGCGCGATGGTGATGCCGCCGCCGTTCCAGCTGTAGGTGTCGTTGCCGCCGGCGCCCTCCAGGCGCGCATGGCCATCGCTGCTGCTCAGCGTGTCGGCCGCCTTGCCGCCGGCCAGCGAGCGCGAGTTGCTGTCGGTGCCGAGGTTGACGCTGTCGACGAGGGTCGAGCGCAGGAACGCCGCGAGCGTCATGTCGGTGCCGTCGGGCATCTCGACGGACCCCACCGTGTTGCCGCGCATGCCGTTGTCGATCAGCACCTTGGCGCCACCCTGGAACACGATCACCAGGTCGTTCGCGTTGGCCCCCTTGCCGGTGGCCGCCACCGTGCCGTCGGCGATCACGAGCTTGTTGACGCCTTGCGTGTCGGCGATCGTCTCGGCGACCGTGCCGTCGGCGTTCAGGTCGCCGGCACGCAGGATGTAGGTGTCGTTGCCGGCACCGCCGGCCATCACGTCCAGGCCCGCGCCGCCGTCCAGCGTGTCGTTGCCGGCGCCGCCGAACAGCAGGTCGTCGCCTTCGCCGCCACGCAGCTGGTCGTCGCCGTTGCCGCCGACCAGCGTGTCGGCCCCGGTCCCGCCGTCGAGGATGTCGTTGCCCGTCAGCGTGGAGACCGCGTTGGTGGCCTCCTCGTCTTCGCCGGCCAGCCAGTCGTTGCCGTCGCCGCCGCTGAGCACGTCGTTGCCGCCGCCACCCGCCAGCGTGTCGTCGCCGGCACCACCATCGAGTTGGTCGTTGCCATGCAGGGTGCCGGGCACCTTGTCGATGGTGTCGTCGCCCATCAGCTGGTCGTTGCCGGTGCCGCCGACCAGCACGTCGTCGCGGCCGCCGCCGTAGAGGCGGTCGTTGCCTGCGCCGCCATCGAGCCGGTCGTTGCCGTGGCCTTCGGCCGGCACGTAGCCGATCTCGCCATCGCCGAACAGCACGTCGGTGCCGATGCCGCCGCGCAGCTCGTCGTCGAGCGCGCCGCCGATCAGCTTGTCGTTGCCGGCGCCACCGTCGAGGATGTCGTTGCCGGACCATTGCGCGGACAGGCCGTATTCGTCGCCGTTGAGTTCGTCGTCGTCATCGCCGCCGTCCAGCACATCGGAGCCGCCACCGCCGATCAGCATGTCGTTGCCGGCGCCGCCGTTGAGAATGTCGTTGCCGTGCTCGCTGCCGTCCAACCCCGTGGACCCCTTGGACAGCCCGGTGATGCCGTCGAGCAGCGCGGTGCTGAGCCGGGCGAGGTAGTCGCCATACAGCAGATCATTGCCGGCGTCGCCGTTGAGGATGTCGTTGCCCTGGTAACCGGCCACCACGTCGTTGTCTGCGCCCGCGAAGACGAGGTCGTCGCCGCCACCGGCGTTGACCACGTCATCGCCCGCGCCGGTGTCGATCACGTCGCGCCCGGCGTACGCCGCCGTGCTGAAGCTGTCCAGCAGGCGCGTCTGCGGGTTGGGGTCGTTCGGGTCGTAGGCGTAGCCGCCGTTGCCGGTGTTGCGGCTGCTGCCCTGGATCACCAGGTCGAAGGTGCCGGGCTCGTAGCCCAATTGAGCAGCGACGGACGCATACAGCGGATTGCTCTCGGGCAGCACGCTCGTGCCCAGCGTGTCCTGCGCGAACGCCCGCAGGTCGATGTTGGCCAGTGGGTCGATGTAGCCGTACGGCAGCGACAGCCGATTCCCCGACCCGGCCGGGTTGCCCGTCCAGCCCTTGCTCGTGATGTACACCGCGTACTCGCCGGCGCTGACCGGCCCGAGGTCGCGCCAACTGGCGCTCTGGCCGCCCAGGCCGTTGCGGTTGCTGCCCTCCATCACCGTCTCAGCCTGGCCGAGTTCGGCGAAGGACTTGAAGCCCGTGCCCATGTCGCCATCGCTGAGCACGATGTCGCGGCCCGCGCCGGTGATGATGCGGTCGTCGCCCTGGCCGCCGAAGACCAGGTCGTCGGCGCTGCTGCCGACGATGAAGTCGTTGCCCTGGCCACCGTCGAGCAGCGGGGCTTCCTGCGCGGTGAGCAGCGGCGTGCCCGCCAGGGCTTGCGCCTCGGTCTGCTCGGCCACCGCGAACAGGCGGTCGTCGCCGGCGCGGCCGACGATCTGCGCGGCGTTGAAGGAGGTGGGGCTGGTGGCGCTGCTGCCGAGCGATGCGCCGCCGGTCATCACATCGCCGCCCTTGCTGCCTTCGACGCGGTAGAAGCCGGCTGCGATGTTGGTGAAGGTGCTGGCCGCCTGGCCTGCATGGCTCCAGTCCTTGTACTGCTGGAAGCCGTCCACCGAGGCGAAGTCGGCGCTGGTAGGCGGGGCCGGCGGCACCACGGGCGGGGTTGCCACCGGGGCGGTGATGCCCAGGTCGCCGGATTGGAAGTCCTTGATGATCACCGTGCTACCCGAACCAGCCAAGGTCAACTCGGCGCGGTTGGCGTCGAACATGTAGATCACCGGCGCTGAGGCCACCGACTCATCGACCCACACGGTCACGCCGTTGGCGTTCGTCTTGAGGGTTCCGCTGCCCGTCAACGTTCGACCAGCAAACTTAAGCACGTCGGTCGCATCGCTTGACGTGATGGAATCGACCCCCTCGTTTGCGGCGACGATGTACGTGTCGGCCCCGGCTCCTCCGTGCAGAACATCGTTGCCCTGTCCTCCGGTCAAGATGTCGTCGCCCATGCCGCCGTAGAGCGTATCGTTTTCGGCGCCACCATCGAGCTTGTCGTTACCCGCGCCGCCTTCCAGGTAGTCGGCACCGGCTTTGCCGGACACGGTGTCGTTGCCGGCCATGCCGTACAGACGGTCGGAATCGCCCGCCCCGTTGATGACGTCATCGCCCGAGCTGCCAAAGACAATCTGGTGATCGCTGAGCGAAATGCCGGTGCCGTCGATGGCCAACGTTAGCGGTGCACCGCCTGCGAGGCGCTTGGTGAGATCGACGTAGTCCCAGTTGCCCTGCACGGTGCTGGTGTCCCAGTCTTCGTTGTAGGGCTTGTGAGTCAAGCGGCCGTTGGTGATGTCGTCTTCGTCCAGCGAGCCCCGCTTGTCCCACTGGATCTTCCAGGACAGCATGGCTGCCCGGTCGGCCAGGTAGGTCTGAGTCATGGAGCCAGTGCCAGTGGCCTCGTCGTACAGATCAAGCGAGCCATCGGTGTTGTGCGCCGCATAGCTCACGTCGGTGATGACAAACGGGTTGAGTTCTCTGAGGGCATACCGCCACGAAATGTCTTCGCGGGCCTTGGCGATGATTTCTTCCAGGGTCAGCTTGGCATCGATCGTGTACTTGCCTCCGTTGAGATCGGAGGGGAGTAGCGAACCACTGGTCGTGGTGGCGCCGCCCAGCAAGTTGCCGAGTTTGTCGACGATGTCACGCTTGCCGTTGTCGTCGCTGTCGTCAAACAGGTGATACAGCTCGGTCGCGCCATCGCCTCCATATATGCCACCGAAGAGCGCCGCTCCGAGCATAACAACTGCCGCGATAGGAGCCCCCACTGTCACGCCAACTGCGGCAGCTGCGGCAAGGGCAATTCCCGCAATGGCGGTACCAGCAGCCGTGCCAATAGCCGAGCCCCCGGTGTCAATCGCCCACAGCTTCATGATCTCTAGAGCTTGGGCGTCGTTGCCCTGGGCCTTGGCCTCGGCCGCCTCGGCGCTTGCCATGGCAAACGCCAGAATCCCAGCGACTGGTCCGAGCAATTTGGCCGATTTGAGCGCTACTGCACCTCCGGCTTTGAAGAGAGCCTTGGTCGTGCTGACGTTGAGTTTCGCGAAATCGGTGAAGGCACTTACGCGACTTGGATTCGCCTTGAGGTAGTCCTTCCAGACGTCGAGCTTTTCAGGGTGGCTCTTCAAATAGCTTGCGTCGAACAGTTCCGAGGCGAGGAGATTTCCTCTGGCCACCGAAATGACGTTGCCCTTGGCGTCGTTGACGACGTTGAGGCCGCTGACAACGAGGCTCCTTTCGCTGCTGAGCTTGAGCCCTTCAAACATCCTGCTTGTGTCGGGTGGAACCCGACCCGCCTCAGGGTACATAGCCTTGAGGGCGTTGACATCGTATTCGTTGATCTTGGTAACGGCCGAGTTCTGAAGCAGCGCGGGCAGTTCAGCTTTATTGAAGACGCGGTCTGCGGTCGCCCGTTCGCCTGAAACCAATAACCTGACCTCCCCCTTCGTGGCTTGAGCGAAATTTTGGGACGCTGCAGCCCACGGAGCTGTGTGCGGGTCGCTTGCAAAAATCCAATCTGTAGCTGGATTTTTCCCCAGTTTTCCATCAACTAATTTCCCAATATCCTCATCCGACAACCCAGAGGCCATACCAGCGGCACGAAGGAATTCGATTGATTTAAGGAATTTTGCCGCAGGAGTTTTATCTAAAACACGAATATCCTCACCTGCATCAACCATCGCCCCTACGACCTGAGTAGCACTGGAACCGTCTGGCAAGAGTCCACCGTAAAATACGGTTATCGAGCCAGTAGCTTCAATAGAAACCTTCTTCACCAAGTCGGTCAGGGCCTGTTGCGTAAGTTCTGTTGACTGGAGTAGCAGTTTTGCTTGATCGAGTGAGTAGGGCATGATTTTTATTCGGCATCCAATATGACTTCATAAGAGGTCTTGGTGGACAAAACCCCTAATCCACGGTAAGAAGCCAAGGCCTCCCGAAGATCGCCAATGATTTGCTCCCGCTTGGCTTGCAATTCCTGGGTCAAACCGCCGATGTGCAAGATCCTTTTGTGCTCCCAACCGTTGCCGCCTCGAAAATCTCCTCCGATATCGATCGTTTCGAGCAGCACATCCAACAAATGTCCACCCCAAAAGAATGCCCAATGTATTTGCCCTGGAACGCCTTCCGGACTAGTTCCTGTGCGACGTACCAGAAATATTCCACGATCTCTATCCACCGTCCAGTCGCTTGAGCCAGCCCGATAAAAATGGTTATCGTCCGTTATGTTGTATTTTTTCTTATCCGCTTCAGGGATGTATTCAGTCACAAAAGCCATGTGTTTTTCTCCTGTTTTCTCGATATTCTAACGTTTGACGACAGCCTCAAGTCTGAAGTGCAACATCTTTACCAGCAGGTAGAGCTCATGCAGGCCTTCTACGTTTGAGCCAACCGAACCTCCAACTCAGCAGCAGCCAAACTGGTAGGGTTATGAGAACTGAAAGCACGCCGACTACGACCAGTGACTGAGAGAGGTTCCCGCGATTTCTCCGTTGATCGTAGTATCTCTTCAGTGCATTGACAGTCGGATTCCGACTGTCGTAGGCGACCAACGTCTCCGGTTGTGCCGCGTATTGAAGGGCTCCCTGCTCATCCGTTGATGTCGTCAGGGCATAGTACTGAGTGCCGCCGACCTGAAACGCGTAGCGCACTCGGTAAGAACTGAGCTTTTTGCCGCCTGTTTTGACGACCTCGACAAATTTAGCACTCGCGAAAGCGGGGGACTCTGAAATCGCACTTTCTTTTAGATTGGCCGATATCTCTTCACTTCCGAAAAGATAGGCCGACGCGAGAAATATCACCGAGAAGAGGATGAAGTTTTTCATTGATGGTTATATTGACACGTGCGAATTGGCTGCAACTTCCGCTTTCAAGATGAAAAACAGCTTCTTCGAAGCGGTGATCAGGTCGCCCACCCCGCGACAGCTTCGCCATTCATAGGCGGTAGGCGGTAGC
>NZ_JBFUGW010000210.1:0-10990 GCF_056402735.1 Rhizobacter sp. P3_C12 | reverse complement strand
ATCCGCTCCACGCCGATCGGTGGGCGACCGACGCGGCCGCTGCGCGGATAGTGCGGCTCGATCAAGCCGCACAGCGCCGACCACGGCACCACGCGCTCCATCTCGCCCAGGAACTTCTCGCGCCTCGTCTGGCGCTTCTTGCCCGCGTACTCCAGGCTCGCAAAGCTCGTCTGTTTCATGCAACCATCCTCGCTGTCCACGCCTCGTTCGGCCATCGAGATCTGCCCGAATAAATCAGCGGTTCCCTAGGCTTCGTATTCCGTCATGCGACCTTCCTTGTCTTCCGTGGTATGCGGATCGATAATTAATGCGACAACACTGAAATAGATGCGACTGAGAGACTGGTCTCTGTGGGGTTGCCCCGTATCGATGGAGGCCGGCGCAGCGCGCAAGACATCGAGGACGAGTTACGTGAGCTCCGGACATTGGCGACGGCGGACCGCCGGATACGCGTCGTGTCACAGTCGGTCCAGGGAAGGAAAACACATGGCAGCGTACGGTAGCGATCACTACCTCGACACACCGGAGGGCCAGCTGGCCCGCTATCGCAAACGCCGGAGCAATCGCCTGTACTTCTCGATCCTCGGCATCGAGCCCCGTGCGAAGCACTCCATGAAGCCCAGCGACAAGCTGGCCATCCAGGGAGAGCTCCTGAAGAGCATGCTCAACCAGCGCCGACGAGCATTTCGCGGCCCCATCGCTTTGAAGCTCCGAGTGCAGACAAGCGAACGCACGCCGACCCACTCGCATCACATCGCGAAGAACTACCTGGATCTGTTCGGCAAGCCCCTTGTCGATCTGGGCAGTCGGCGTCGCGGCCTCTTGTATGCCGACGACCGTCAGGTGCATGCGCTGTCCGTCTCATGTTCTCATGGAGAGCCCACGCCTCAGGTCTGGGGTGAGGTCCGACCGCTGACCGATCTGCTGGAGGACCTCGACATCGGCGCCGAGGTTCAAACGACGAGAGATGATGAGCATCGCCTGCGCGACGAGCTGGACTACGAAGCCAGTCTGGATCACTTCAACGACCTTCGCCGAGACCCGAAGCGGTACATCGCCATGATGGGCCAAGAACCCTACGAGGCGTGGCTCAGAAGCGCGCGCCAGCGGGCTCAGGAGACGCTGTTCTCCCGCGTTCGACTCGAGACTCGCGATCTGTCCCGCCTGCACGACGTCGCCGCCAGCAGACATTCTCCATTTTCCGGCTCCGATCTGTGGGAGCAAATGTTCTCGCTGTCCCCGCTCAGGATCCGGCTGAGCGAGCTGCCCCATGTCAATGCCTCGTCCGCGAAATGGAAGGCGGAAATCGATGACAAGCTCGCTTCGTTCCGACGGGATTTCGCATGGCTCCTCGAGCCCCTTCTGACACCGCTAGCGCTTGAGGTCGTCATCAGGCCACCTGCGGTGGAACAGGGTCAGGCACATGACCTGGACAACGTGCTTCGCACCTATTTGATACCGAGGGTGTTCGACGCGTTGAAGCCGATCTCACACGTGTCCTTCGCCACAGACTTTGAAGCGCTGGCTCGCGTGGCCCCGATGATGTCTCGCACTAGTGGCTTCGCCGAATGGGTGGCCGCCCGCCGAACGCCACCGGCAACCACCCGAGTCGGCGTGACGCGCTACGAGGTGTGGCGGCTGCCTCCAGCCGCCGCGGGTAGCCGCGGCTTTGTCAGCGTCGCGCTGGCCGCCGACATGAGCGGCTTCAACGATGTGATGACCCGATTGGACGAGGACGTTCAAGTTTGGGCCGACTCGCTGGCGTCAGGGGGATCGGCTCGCCCCAGGCGGCGCACTCGCTGGTAGTGTTCGCCGCCTGGCGAATGGCAAGACGATCCTCGGCGGAGGACGCCGCTGGTGAGCTGCCGCGCGCTCAGTGCCACCGGAGCCCGATCCGACTTGATCGCCCCCCGATGTAGAGGCGCAGGGGGGCGGCGTTCTCATCGTGCAAGGCAACCAAGCCAAGACAGCTGATGTCAAACGCTTGGTGAAGACTGCGCTGAAACCGGGTTTGTTTCTGGACAAGCTGTTCGCTCCGCTTCCACGCAGAAACGGATCGACCGCTTGCAATTGGCAGGTATCCGGATCGAGTTGACGTACGCGCCTAACCACAGTGTCGTCAGAATATTGGAGCCCGGAAATGAGCTCCAGCCGACGACACCCGGCACTGCGGAGGTCATACGTCAGAGCTACCACGTGCCGATGGTCGGGACGCAAGAGAGGGGCTGATGGTGCGATCCAATTCTGCCGGCAAACCCGGCGAAGTCGTTTCTTCGGCTGGTCGAAGTGTAGCGGCGTCGCACGTCATCCCTCTGTCATGTGGGAGTCTCACGATTTCGGTCTTGAGCTTCTCTTGTGCCGGGCTGGACATGACCGAACTCGATCAACGCGGCTTAGCCCACTTAGCCAGTCAACCCAGTATGGAAACCCGTGACGTGTCCACGAACGACTGCTTTTACTGGTGACGATCGCTCGAACCCGACTCTGCGGCAGGAGGGAAGCTCTAAGGTTGCTTGCGCACCTTGCGGGCGATGTCCACCAGCCACTGCACATCGGCGCGGTATTTATGCTGCTGCGTGACGGCCGGCCGGTCAATCCGAACAGGGAGAAGTTCGATCCAATCGCCGAAACGATAGGCGGCAACTCGTTGCAGGGTGGGCCGCGGAACAACTGGCACAAGAAGTGGGAGGGCGTCTTTTTCGCGCTGGGCGATCTCGTCAGCGCGTCCACGACTGTTGTTGCGTCGCAAGGCACGTGCGAGGCTTGGCCTGAAGCGTGGGCCACCGACACTCTGTCGGTTGCACGTACATCATTTAGGGGATTGAGTTTCGCTGCGAGCGTACCGCCCAATAAGGGGTGGAAAGTCACAGCGACGGATCTCGTGGCCTACGCGGCCTCGGAGCGGGCGGTCAAGATCGAACGGATCACAGAGGCGGGGACCCCCTGGCTGAAATGCTGCGAGCGATCTGGCTGGATTGACGCGGGACATGCGGAGGGGGGTGCGTGCTTTTACCCGATGAACACAAGGCGGCCCAGGCCGCCATTGTTGACGTGCTCGCCAACCGCGGCGACGTGCGCGGATTTGTCATCACCGCCGTCGCCGACGCCGACCAGCGTGCACGGCTGCTGCCCCAATTGTCTATCGAGCCTCGAACTGTCCGGGAAGCCGCACTGGACCTTCTTAATGTCTGCATCGCGGACCAATTCGCCGCTACGCCGACTTGTTGGATCGAAGCCATCCTTATGCAGGTGAATGTCGTGGCGCAAAGCGCCATCCTGCAAGCGGCAATAGCCCGACTGCATGCAAGACAGATGCCTCCTTCAACCGTCTTCGACAAGGCGTGGCTCAATCAGGTGCCATTCTTCGATCGCACCCTGTTTAGGCCGCTGGTGAGAAGGTTGATCACCACGACGGACCTGCCCGTGCTTCGCGTGAATGGACCTCAAGGATGCGGCTGCACATACACCGCAAGGGCACTTGAGGAGATTGCGCACGAGTACGCGCAGCACATCACCGTGTTGACCGCCGAGATTCCGACCTCCCAGGCGACCGTGTATTCCCTCGAAGACCTTGTCGGTGACCTGCTCGCCATTGTTCCAGGCGGAATACCGCTGCCGCCGCGATCCGGCAGTTCGTACGCGAGCCAATTGGTCAGGCATACGCTCAGCAGGGCAACGAATCAGCACCAGACCTTGATCTTTGTCATCGATGGTGCCGGATTGGAGGACGTGAACGAAGAAATCAAACTGTTTGCGGCGGGGCTCGCAAAAGACATTTGCAGATTGGCTGTACGTCGGCATGCCCGACTCGTGCTGATCAACCACCACCAGAAATTGCGGGTGCAAGCGTCCGACATGCGCGATGAAATCGTGCCTGATCCCGCCGCTCTCCAGGAGTCCGATTTGGAGCGTTGTCTCACGGACATGGAGGCCTGCAGGATCGCCGCGGGCGGCGCAGTCCTGACAGCACCAGCGAAGGAACTCGCGAAACTGCTGTTGGCGGAGGCGCCTGCGGACCCCAGGACGCGCCTTGAACACCTCAACGGCCGCCTTGTGGCCATCTTCGAGAGTTGAAGCGGTGACGGCGAAACCAACAGAAGGCGAACAAGCCGCGCGCGATCTGCTGGATCGCATCGCGAAGGTCGCCGAGGTCGCACAGTCGCAACGCGACGCTTACCTGGCGGCCGCTTGTGTCCTTGCGAGCGTGAGTGAACCCGACGATCTGAAACCATTCGGTTCGGTTCCACAGCGGTCTGCGCTTCGAACTCTTGGTCGTGAACTGAAGAAATCGCCGGCGAGCGTGTTCGCCGGCGCATACGTGCTTGACCCCAAGGCGCGGGCTGAAGCGCTGAATGACATGACACAGGCGCAGATCAAGGCTGCGCTCAAGCTGAATCCACACGAGAGGCACGGACCGGGCCAGCGCCTGTACGAGGACCTGCTGTTCGGTAGGCTTCTGAGCTCCGAAGAGGTCGATGACCAGGACTTGGAGATGGTCGTTCAGCTGATGACATGGTTGCTGCCGGTACGGCCGCTGAACGACGAACTGAAGCGCGCAACGGCGAGATTGGAATATGCCAGGTACTTGGCACCGTTCTTGACGCTCGCCTCCGACGAGCAATTCGTGGGCCGCAAGAACGAACTCGACGAGATGCGTGAGCACGTCGGCGTTCTCTCACCTGCCAGCTACGTTCGTCGGATTCGCGGGGCGCTTACGCCTGACGTACTAAAAGGTCAACGGCCCGCGCTGAGCATCTTTGGCCCCGGAGGAGCTGGAAAATCCACCCTGGTGGGACGTTTCGCACTCGAGCACCTGCGGGTTCCACTCGACCAACGCATCCCATTGGCGTATCTCGATTTCGACAGACCTGACCGCGACATCGCCGACATCGGGGGGCTCACTGCCGAAATCATCCGCCAGGTTCATGCGCAGCGAGGAGGCGAGGCATACGAACCCTTGCTGCTACAGGCGGCATTGCTGGTGCAACTCGAAGAGGATCGTCGCGCAGTTGAACGGGCTTCAACCTCAAACGGAACGACGCTCGATCGGGATCCGAACCGCGATTCTCAAGAAGCAACCGATTTCGAGATGGTCGTGGAAGTCGCGGACGTTCTGAACCGGCTTCTCGTTGTGCTTGCGCAAGAAGAGGTGCCCGGTCCGCTCGTTCTCATCCTGGACTCCTTCGAAGAGGTCCAATACCGTAATGAAGCGAGGGCACAGGCCTTCTGGGAAGTGCTGCAACGCACCGAAGGCGGTGCGAAGGACGTGCGGACGGTAATTTCTGGGCGCGCTCCAGTCCGTTCGCTCACGTGGAACGATCTACCGGCGACGGAGCTCGAAGTCGGGGAGCTAGATGAGGCGGCGGCCAATGCCTTCCTCAAAGGACGGGGGATCAAGGACCCAGCAGAACGTCGCGCCATCATTCGTGTGGTGGGCTGCATGCCCTTGTCTCTGGTGCTGGTTGCGACCTTGTTGATGGCCGAAGAGGGCAGAGTTGCCGCACTTCAGGGTCTGTCGGGCAAGCGTCGCCTTTGGTTTTCGGCCACAGACGAGGTCATCCAAGGGCAGCTCTACGAGCGCATCCTCGGGCATATTCACAACCCCAGGGCGCGCAAGCTCGCGCATCCGGGTCTCGTCCTTCGCCGGGTGACCCCGGACCTCATCGAGCACGTGCTCAACGAACCTTGCAACCTCGGCATCGAGTCACGGGCCGATGCGCGCGAACTCTTCGAGGAACTCAAGCGCGAGACGGCGTTGGTCACCATCGACGACGCGGAAGACGCCGTTGTTCACCGCCGTGACCTTCGGGCAGTGATGCTCAAGCTCATGGAGGCCAAAGACCCACCGCTCGTGCAGCGCATTCATGCTGCTGCGGCTTCGTGGTATGACGGCAGCCGGGACCTGCGTTCTCGCGCGGAGTACTGCTATCACGCACTCCACCTTGGTGAGTTTCCTCAAAGATGGCTGATTGACAGCGAGATTCGCTCCAGCATCCAGGCGTCCATCAAAGACTTCGCGCCGGAAGTCCAGGAAAGACTCTATCGCATCGATTACCTCCGAGAAGGCGGTCGGAGCGCGCAATCCAAGCCGACGAACGACCAGCTGATCGTCAGTGTCGAAGCTGCGCTGGCATACGCGCGAGTGGGGCTTAGGATCAGGGAGAAGGACGTGCGCAGGGCGTACGACGATGAACGGTCATTGCGCATGGCATTGCTCGGCTGGCGAATGTTCACCGAGATGAATGAAACCGATACGGCGCTTGATTGGCAGCGACGCGCCGACAGGTGCTCGGTGCTGGAGCCCGACCCACGTCAGCGTCTTTTCTTCCTGAGTGAGAAGTGCTGGCATCTGCACGCGGTGAACCGCCGCTGGGAAATGATCGAACAGGGTCTTCTCGACAGTTTGGGCAAGCATGCGTGGCGTCTTCATGAGAATTGGGCGATCGCACAGTACTGTTTGCACGAAGACTTGGCGAAGCCTTTCGAAGAGGTCCGAAACGAAACGCGAAGCGCGTTGCGACGGTTGGAATCGACCGACCTTTGGGACATCTTTCCCGTGGTCGGCGCTGCGTGTGAACGATCCACATGGGGGATGGACGTTTGGGTCCATTTGGCCCACCTTATCGCGGATCGCTCCGGCCCCCTGGTCCGTGCGGACATGAAACAAATGGATCGTTCACGTCACGATCTGGTGCAGGCCGCTAGGCGCGGGCTCTCCGACAGGCCGATATTTGTCGGCGACCAGGACCGTTGGTGTAGGGAGCTCGCAAGCCAAGTCGCAAAACTCGCCCGTTCTTGGCCATACCGGGTACTTCGCGTGCAGGCCGCCTATTCATCGGGCGGCGACGAACTCTCGGAGTCGGTGGCATAGCATGGCCTTCCAGTACGTGTCTGCTACCGAGGAGGATGCGCTCATTGCAGCGGCCATCGCGAGCGACCTCGTCGATGCTGACCGTAAGGACCGCATGGAGGGCATCGACAAGCCTTGGGCCAGTGCACTCAGATTCGGAAACAGCGCCCAGGATCGCTTTATTTTCGAACTGCGCGCCTGCAACAGCATCGAACGCCTGCTCGACGGAACCGTGCCGCTGGCGCGCTTTCTTGCCAACTGCACGAGGTGGCTCAAGTTTCGGTCGCTGCCCGAAGCAACGCTCTTCTCCACCCAGGCTACTCGTATTGGGAACAGGACCAGCGGGACACCCCCGATGGCGATCGCTGCCGCTCTTCCTGTCGCCATCAAGCAAGAAGCGATTATTGGGCGCAACGAACTTCTCGACTACGTCTTCTTCTCGAAGGGCCTGCGCGTGGGAAAAAGCGTGGGGCGGATCCTGATTCCACGCTTTGAGGGCGAAACCCAGCGCCTTCTTGCTGACGGCAAGCCGTGGATCATGAACGGCACGGTGTGGATGATCGCGAACGACCTCGCCATCACCAACCATCATGTGATCAACGCGAGGAACAACGACGAAGGTCCGGCAAGCGCGAGCGAGTTCGAGAAGCAGGCCTCCGAGGCTGTACTTCAGTTCGACTTTGACCACGCTGGAGCGGCCCCGACTTCCGTGCGAGTGGCAAAGCTTCTCGCACAAGACCCTGACCTGGATTTCGCCTTGCTGTCTGTGAATGCGGGCGGACCGGAACCATTGCGCATTGCGCCCTCTCGCTTGAGCCTGGATGCGACTTCGTGGCAGCCACTCAACATCATTCAACACCCTTTGGGCGGCCCAAAGAAAATCGGCATTCGCAGCAACATTGCCCGCACTGCCGACAACGATGCGGTTCGCTATTTCACGGACACAGACTTCGGGTCATCCGGCTCACCCGTGTGCGATGACAGGTGGCAGGTCGTGGCGCTTCATCGCGGAGCGGAGGAGGTCTCCGGCGTAAAGTTTCAGGGTCAGGAAACCGCCTACATCAATCTGGGGACGCAGATCCATGCGGTCCTGGACAAGATACGGACGCAGAACGCCGCTATCGCGGATCAGATCGCGCAGTGCCAGACTGACCTTGCGTTGGCATGAGCAACGGAGCAACCCATGGGAGGAAGACGCCATGAGCGACGGACTGGAACGCCTGCGAATTTTCAATCGAATGGTCAGCGAGCGCGACCCTCATCTCGCCGAAGAGGCCAAGACAGGCGTGACGGCAAAGGCCAAGGCAAAGCCCAAGGTGATCCAGGAGGGAGCGGCGCCAGCGGCCGCGTTGACAGACGACTTGACGCTCGAAAGCATCATCATGCGCACGCAGCGACCGGTGCTTGCGATCAGGGACAACGATGCCGTCCTTGAGTTCGACGAGATCGAGGATTCGAAGACATGGAAGGATCGCCTGAAAGCCGCACAGCCGTCGCTTAGCGGGACGATTCCTGCGGTGGGCCGGATCGAGCTGACGGGGAGCAAGTACGACTGGATCGGCACGGGCTGGCTTATCAATGAAAGCGTGCTCGTCACGAACAGGCACGTGGCCGAAGCCTTTGCGATGCGCAAAGGGCAGGGCTTCTCGTTCACGATTGGTTTGACGGGGCGGCCCGTCGAGGCCGCGGTTGACTTCTTCCAGGAGATCGACAACAACCGGAAGCCGGTGTTCAAGCTGCTGCGCCCCCTGTTCATTCAGCAGGCTCCGGGCCCCGATGTCTCGTTTTTCGAGGTCGACCTGACATCAGGTAAGTCCTCGTTGGCGAAGCCGATCACCCTTGCCACGCGCGTACGAGAAACCCTCAATGCCGCAGTCATCGGTTACCCGGCCTACGACAGCCGGGTTCCCGATGTCGATCTGATGGAGAAGATATACGGCCGCAAGTACAACAAGAAGCGGCTGGCACCAGGCTCCGTGACCAAGGTCCAAGACAAGCAGATCTTGCACGACTGTACGACGCTGGGCGGCAATTCGGGTTCGGCCGTCATTGACCTGGACTCGGGGGAGGCCTTGGGCCTGCATTTCAGCGGCACCTTCCTCACGACCAACTACGCAGTGCGTGCCGACGTGGTCGCCAAGCTGTACGCGGACGTCAAGAGTGGCCGGGTGTTCAACGAAGCGCCTAAACCGCCCCGGCAGTCCCCGGCTATCCGTGCCTCCACCGCCCAGCCCGACTCGGACCGTTCGGTGACCGTCACGATCCCTTTGAGAGTGACGGTTTCTCTCGGCAATCCGGGTAACCCGGGCTCGCCCTCACAGGTGAGGCACGTCAGGGTGGCGCCAACACCCGGCGACGATGGGTCTGGCGACATCGCCGGCGACGAAGGACGCGTGGAGGACTACAGCGACCGAGAAGGGTACCGGGGGGACTTCCTCGGGGATGGCGCGGAGGTGCCCTTGCCGTCGGTGGAATCCCAGGCGAGTGACGTCCTCAAGTACGACAACAACGGCAAGGAGGATTTCGAGCTTCGCTACGAGCACTACTCCGTCGTGATGAGCAAGAAGCGCCGGATGTGCTTTTTCAGTGCGGTGAACATCGACGGCCAGTTGTCAAAGAAGAGCGCGCGGGTCGCATGGAAGTGGGACCCACGCATCCCGAAGGAGCAGCAGATCATGAACGAGTGCTATGGCAACCCGCCCAGGTTTAGCCGTGGCCACATGACGCGGCGCGAGGATCCGGGCTGGGGTGACGCTGCGACAGCGAAACGCGGCAACGAAGATTCCATGCACGTCACCAACACCATGCCGCAGATGCAGGCGTTCAACGCACCAATCTGGCTCGCGCTGGAGGACTACGCACTTCAGCATGCGCGTGAAGATGACATGAAGATCTCGGTGTTCACGGGACCGTTCTTCAAACAGAGCGACCCTGTGATGTACGGCGTCAATATCCCGAGGTCGTTTTGGAAGGTGATCGCGTTCATCCACGATGAATCTGGCGCACTCTGCGCCACGGGCTATGAGATGTCCCAAGTCGACCAGCTACAACCCGAAGAGGAGTTCGTCTTCGGACCTTTCCGTTCCCCGCAGCTTGGCACAGCCACGCAGGTGAGCATCGCTTCCATCGAGAAAAAGGCTGGTCTGAGCTTCGGTGATCTGGCCGATGTCGATCCGCTTGCCGCCGGAAACGAAGCAATAGACGGTTGCCCATCTGAGCCGCTGCTCGCACTGGAACAGATTCGCTTCGTTTGAGTTCTGTCCCTTCGCTGCATCTGTGCAGGGTGGTACAGACAGAGGGAAGGCACCTGCACGTGACACCTTACACGCCGTGCGAGCAGCCGTGATGAGGCAAGGCTTCAGTTCCATCGCGCGCTGTTCACATGCCAATACTTCTCCGAGGGAGCAACGATGAGCCTTGTAGCTGCCAGCACCATCGCCTATCGGCGGCGCGCCGACACACGGCGCCCGAATCCCGAAACCCTACCGCAGCTGGAGGAAGCTGTTGGTGGCGAGCCAGAGACAACCAACGCCGTGACGTCCGCGCTGAGTGCCATAGCGACCTATATCCCGTCCGAAATCCTGACCCTGTACGTCGCGGTAGTCGCTGCGCTGACACCGACTGCAGGTACGTCTGCGAACGTGACCACACAATGGTCGACGCTTATCATTTTTACCACCCTGACACCCGTTGTGGTTTGGGTGCTGTACGCGATCAAGGTCAGTGGAGCCGGCAAACCGCTGCCGGTCACGCCTACCAATTGGCCGCTGTGGGAGATGAGTTCCGCCACCATCGCATGCCTCGCTTGGAGTTTTGCGATGCCGCAGACACCGTTTAATGGCCAACCTTGGTACTCGCCACCTCTCGCCGGGATCGCCGTGCTGGTCGTCAGTACGGCGCTGGGCCTTGTCGCGCCACTGTTCACCAGGCGCGCATTGACCTAGGGATGAGCTGATCAATTCAATGTCTGGAGCCGACAGCTTCTCTGCGAATGCATTGCACCGCGGCGAGCGCACGTTTGCGTGGATTTCGAATGATTGGCGAGCTCGTCTTAACCTTCAGGGCGCACTGACCCCTGCAGGCCTGAGCAGCGGCCTCTTGGCGATCATGAGGTTGGCCAGCGCGAACAGGCTGTACATG
>NZ_JBFUGW010000209.1:0-11058 GCF_056402735.1 Rhizobacter sp. P3_C12 | reverse complement strand
GGCGCGGGTCGCCCTGCGGGTCGCTGCCGGCGCCGCTGGCGCGCGACGCGGCGCGCAGCGCACGGGCGGTGAGGCGCCGCCACACGTCGAACGGGAACTGGCGCTGGTCGGGGTAGCCGATGCGGAAATCGAAGCGCGGCGGGGGCGAGGGGCGCGCGGGCGCGCTGTCGCGCCAGGGCGCCGCCAGCTTGTGGGCCAGCGACGCGCCCGCGGCATCGCCCGCCGGGCCGCCGTGACGCGCCGAGACGTAGGTGCCGGAGCCGTGCCGGCCTTCGACGTAGCCTTCGGCGAGCAGCAGGTCGTAGGCGCCCAGCGCGGTGCTGCGCGACACGCCGGCCAGCCCGGCGAGCTCGCGCGTGGCAGGCAGGCGGGCACCCGGCGCGAGCCGGCCGTCGACGATGGCGGCACGCAGCTGGTGGTGCAGGGCCTGCTGCACGTTGCCGGAGCCGCGCGCGGGCAGATCGAGGCGCAGGTCGAAAAGTGGCTTGCTCATCTTGGCGGAAAGTGGATCTCGAAACGAGCCACATTGAACGGCATCCTGAGGCCATCGACAAGACCCTGGAGCCCACGATGAACCACCCGATCTGTGCCACCTGCGGCACCCAGTTCGCGCTGTCGGCCGTGCCGCCGCCGCGCTGCCCCGTGTGCGAGGACGAGCGCCAGTACGTCGGCTGGAAGGGCCAGCGCTGGACGACGCGCGGCGAGCTGGCGGCTGCCCACCGGCTGCGCATCGAGGACGACCAGGGCGTGCTCGGCATCGGCCTGGCGCCAGGCTTCGCGATCGACCAGCGCGCGATGTTCCTGCCCACCGATGCCGGCAACATCCTGTGGGAGAGCCTGAGCCTGGTGACGGACGAGGCGGTGCAGGCGCTGCGCGAACGCGGTGGCGTCGACCTGATCGCGATTTCGCATCCGCACTTCTACGCGGCGATGGTCGACTGGAGCGACGCGCTGGGCGGCGTGCCGATCCTGCTGCACGAAGCGGACCGCGAATGGGTGCTGCGGCCGGCACCGCAGATCCGCTTCTGGGGCGGGGATGAGCTGCGCCTGTCCGACGGCGTCACGCTGCTGCGTTGCGGCGGGCACTTCGCCGGCAGCACCGCGTTGCACTGGCGGGACGGGCCGCGCCCGGGCGGCGCGCTGTTCCCCGGCGACGCGCTGCAGGTGGTGCAGGACCGCCGGCACGTGTCGTTCATGTACAGCTACCCGAACCTGATCCCGATGCGGCGTGCCGACGTGCTTCATCTGCGCGACGTGGTGGCCGGTCTGCCGTTCGAAGACGTGTTCGGCTACACCTGGGGGCGCAACATCATCGGCGACGGCCACGCAGCCGTGCAGGCGTCATTCGAGCGCTACCTGGATGCGGTCTCGTCAGAGGTTCGAGGATCGCTGCCAAAAAAACATTCGCAGACAGCTTGACGGTGAAGTAAAGACTATTTACAGTCCACCTCCTTCGCTCATCGAGCACCACTTCTGACAGGCAGTCGCATCGTGAAACTTGCATCCGTCATCGCCATCCACCAACCCGTTCGCGGGGTGGTTGCGTGCGAGTCGTGTCTGCCGATGACGAGCCATGAGTGCTTCGACCGAGACGAGGACCAGATGCACCCGGGAGAAGGCAGCGCATAGGCGCACACCTTCGACTCTCTGTACGCAGAGGCCCGGATTCCGAAAGGATCCGGGCCTTTTCTCTTCAACTATCAAGAAGCCTTTGTGGAATCAAGCCAGGAGGGCGGAAATCGGCCGCAACGATTGGGCGGCGCCGGAACCCGTGACCGGATGGATTGAATGCTCCGTTGACTCAGTGGCCAGAGTGCCGGCCTGTCTAGCCGGAAGCCGCGGGTTCGACTCCCGCACGGGGCGCCAGCAACATCTCGACGTAGCCAAGTGGTCGAAGGCATCTGGCTGCAAACCAGACGGCGCAAGCCCGCATCCGTTCGAATCGGATCGTCGAGTCCATCAGTTCGTCTTTCCGATGGCGCATGTGCGCTTGGGTGTGACCGTAGCTCAATGGCAGAGCCGTGGGTTGTGATCCCGCTGGCGCCGGTTCGATTCCGGCCGGTCACCCCCAAGCGCATTTGAATCTCACGCGTCGCAGACCCGGACGCAAAACCATCCACCATCAACCAGCAAGGAGGTGTGCCATGAAACCCATCAACGAAGACGACGTGAGCTTTCGAGGTCATGAGCAAGCGACGCAAGGGCTTCCCGTCCGAGACCGGCGTCAAGCGCGGCCATCGAGTCGTCGGTGACGGCAAGGAGCTCCTCGAGAAGCTCGGCCGCAACGATCCATGCCCGTGCGGCTCCGCGAGGTCGTTTCAAGCGCTGCTGCCTGCGCAGCGGATGCTTTTGACGGCGTGAACCGCGATCACTACGAGCGCTGAGGTTCCACCACACAGGCCCGCGAAAGGAGGCCACCCATGCATTCCCATCCCCACAGCCACGTGCTGCAACTCGACATCCAGGGCACGCCCCAGGCGTGGATCACGCTGGAGCATGCAGCGTCGCACGTGGCCGTGGATGCAGTGGCCTGGGTCGACGGCGACGGTCCGCTGGCCACGCTGCGCGGCGGTTTCAACGTCGCGCGCGACCGCCAGTCGGTCATCGACGTGCACCCGATCATCGCGTTGCGCGGTGCATCGGGCGTCAACCTCTTCGACGTGGTGCCGGCCTTCAGCAAGGGCAAGTTGTTCCGCCGCGACCGCATGACCTGCGCCTACTGCAGCCAGTGCTTCCCGGAGCGCGATCTGCAGTGCGAACACATCGTGCCGGAGTCTCGCGGCGGCGGCTGGACCTGGATGAACCTCGTCACCGCGTGCGCCGCCTGCAACGGCCGCAAGGCCGCCCGCACGCCCGAGGAGGCGCGCATGCCGCTGGTATACCTGCCGTACGTGCCGAGCCGCTTCGAAGGCTTCCTGCTCGAAGGCCGGCACATCCGCGCCGACGTGCACGAGTGGCTGGCGGCGCGTTTGCCGAAGGGATCGCGGCTGAGTTGAGCCGTTACTCCAGGTTCTGCACCTGCTCCCGCAACTGCTCGATCGCCACCTTCATCTCCACCGAGATGTTGGTCAGCTCCAGCGTCGAGGCCTTCGAGCCCAGCGTGTTGGCCTCGCGCAGCAGCTCCTGGATCAGGAAGTCGAGCCGCTTGCCGACCTCGCCGCCGGCCTTCAGCAGGCGGGCGATCTCTTCCAGGTGGGCGCGCAGGCGGGCCAGCTCCTCGGCCACGTCGATGCGGATCGCATAGGCCGCCGCCTCGTTCAGCGCACGGTCCTGCAAGGCCTCGCGGGCGATGCTCTGCGCCGCGCCGGTCACGTCCAGCGCCTCCTGCCAGCGCTCGACGAAGCGCTGCTGCTGGCGCTGCACCGCGGCCGGCACCAGCGGCTCGGCCTGCGTGGCCAGTTCGCGCAGGCGTTTCACGCGCTCCATCAGCACCGCCACCAGCTTCTCGCCCTCGCGCTCGCGCGCTTCGGCCAGGCCGTCGATGCAGCGGCGCGCGGCGTCCAGCGCCGCTTCGTCCAGGTGCTCGGCCGTCGAGCCCGTCTTGCACCACTGCAAAACCTCGTGCACCGACAGCGGCTGCGCCTTCGGCAACCAGCTCTGCACGGTGTTCTCGATGCGGCTCAGGCGGTTCAGCTGGTCCGGCTGCGGCGTCGGCCAGGCCGATTCGTTTTCCCGATGGGTGTTCAAGCGCAATTCGACCTTGCCGCGCCGGAAACGCTTGGTGATCAGGTCGCGCAGCACCGGCTCCAGCGAGCGGAATTCATCCGGCAGGCGCAGGCTCAGGTCGAGGAAGCGGTTGTTGACGGAACGCAGTTCCACCATCACGCTGGTCGCGGTCGCCGTCGGCGACCGGGGGGCGGAAGCATCTGCCGCCACCGTGCTATCTGTGGCGGTTTGCGCCCCGGAGGTGGCGCTTGCGTACCCGGTCATGCTGTAGACTGGCATTCAATTTATCGCATTGCAAAATCCGATTATGTCAAAGCCAAAACCCGCTCCGTTGCCGTCGGGCACGGTCGTCGGTGGCTACCAGGTCATCAAGAAGCTGGCAGCCGGTGGCTTTGGGGTCGTCTACCTCGCCGAAGACTCCGACCGTCACCTGGTGGCCGTCAAGGAATACCTGCCGTCCTCGCTGGCCGAGCGCGCGCCCGGTGAACTGACGCCGCGCGTCAAGCCCGAGAAGCAGCCGCTGTACCGCCTGGGGCTCAAGAGCTTCTTCGAAGAAGGGCGTTCGCTCGCGCAGATCAGCCACCCGAGCGTGGTCAGCGTGCTGAACTTCTTCCGCGAGAACGAAACCGTCTACATGGTGATGAACTACCTGCAGGGCGACACCCTGCAGGATTTCATCGTCACCGCGCGCGACCTGAAGCGCGACAAGGTGTTCCGCGAGTCCACCATCCGCAGCCTGTTCGACGAGATCCTGCGTGGCCTGCGCATCGTGCACCAGCACAAGATGCTGCACCTGGACATCAAGCCGGCCAACATCTTCATCACGAACGAGAACAAGGCGGTGTTGCTCGACTTCGGCGCGGCGCGCGAAGTGCTGAGCAAGGAAGGCAACTTCATCCGCCCGATGTATACACCCGGCTTCGCCGCGCCCGAGATGTACCGCCGCGACGGCACGCTCGGCCCCTGGACCGACATCTACGCGATCGGCGCCTGCATCTACGCCTGCATGCAGGGCTATCCGCCCAACGATTCCCCGCAACGCATCGAGAAAGACCGCCTCGCGCTGTCGCTCTCGCGGCTGCGCAACGTCTATTCCGACAACCTCATTGAAGTAACCGAGTGGTGCATGTCGCTGGATCCCTTGTCGCGCCCGCAAAGCGTTTTTGCCCTGCAGAAGGAACTGGCGCGCGAGACCGAACGGCGCTACACCAAGCTCAGCTTCAGTGAACGACTGAAGCTGCAGCTCGAGAACCTCACGACCGGCGCGAAGGGCTGAGGGCATGCGATTCACCGTGTACCAGGTCAGCCGAAAAGGCGGCCGCGAGAAGAACGAAGACCGCATGGGCTATTGCTACACGCGGGATTCGGGGCTGTTCGCGCTCGCCGACGGCATGGGCGGCCACCCCGAAGGCGAGGTCGCCTCGCAGCTCGCGCTGCAGACGCTCGCCGCGATGTACCAGCGCGATGCCAAGCCCACGCTGAAGGAGCCGATGCGCTTCCTGCACGAGGCCATCATCGCCGGCCACCACCAGCTGCTGCGCTACGCCACCCAGAAGGCGCTGATCGACACGCCGCGCACCACCGTCGTCGCCTGCGTGCTGCAGGGCAACAACGCGTACTGGGCGCACTGCGGCGATTCGCGGCTGTACCTGGTGCGCGGCGACAAGCTCGTCGCCCGCACCCGCGATCACTCCTACTCCGAACTGCAGGAAACGCTGAGCCACGTCGTGCCGATGGGCGAGCGCTTCAACCGCAACGTGCTGTTCACCTGCCTGGGCAGCCCGGGCAAGCCGGTGGTCGACACCGTCGGCCCGCTCGTGCTGCAAAGCGGCGACCGCCTGCTGCTGTGCTCCGACGGCCTGTGGGGCACCGTCACCGATGCGACGATCACCGAGCAGCTGGCGCGCAACACGCTGGCCGACGCGGTGCCCGAGCTGGTCGAGCAGGCGCTGCGCAACGGTGGCGCGAAGAGCGACAACGTGACGGTGCTGGCCGTCGAATGGGAATCGGCCGAAGACAACGACAGCAACGGCGGCATCTCCACCGACACGCTGGGCGAGGAAGTCTTCGCGTCGACGATCCAGGCGAGCGTGCTGGGCCAGGAAGCGCCCGACGAGCTCGACGATGCCGAGATCGAGCGCTCGATCAAGGAAATCAACGAGGCGATCCGCCGCTCGTCGCAGAAAAAGCCCTGACGGCACGCCGGGCGCGTCCCGGCGTAAGCTTCGCTTCATGACCTTTCGAGTCCGCTCGCGCCCGTCGCGATGCGGACTTTGTCTTTCACGACACCACCTTCATCGCCCGCACACCCCATGAGCTTCATCCGCACCCAAGGTCGCGCCGCCGATGCGCTGCGCCCCGTCAGCATCCGCCGCCATTTCACGAAGCACGCCGAAGGTTCGGTGCTGGTCTCGTTCGGCGACACCCAGGTGCTGTGCACCGCGTCGGTCGAAGAGAAGGTGCCGCCGCACAAGCGCGGCAGCGGCGAGGGCTGGGTGACCGCCGAGTACGGCATGCTGCCGCGCGCCACCCACACCCGCGGCGACCGCGAGGCGGCCCGTGGCAAGCAGAGCGGGCGCACGCAGGAGATCCAGCGCCTGATCGGCCGCTCGCTGCGCTGCGTGTTCGACCTGAAGAAGCTCGGCGAGCGCAGCATCCACCTCGACTGCGACGTGATCCAGGCCGACGGCGGCACGCGCACCGCGGCGATCACCGGCGCCTACGTGGCGGCATACGACGCCGTCAGCTGGCTGCAGCGCAAGGGGCTGATCACCGAATCGCCGATCCGCGATGCGGTGGCGGCGATCTCGGTGGGCATCGTCGACGGCACGCCGCTGCTCGACCTGGAGTACGTCGAGGATGCCGGCTGCGACACCGACATGAACGTCGTGATGACCGCTGCCGGCGGCTTCGTCGAGGTGCAGGGCACGGCCGAGGGCGCGGCCTTCTCGCGCGACGAGATGGGCGCGCTGCTGGCGCTGGCCGACAAGGGCATCCGCGAACTGGTGGCGGCGCAGCGGGCCGCGCTGGCGGGTTGAAGGCGATGCGGTTGGTCCTCGCGTCGAACAACGCGAAGAAGCTCGGCGAGCTGCAGGCGCTGTTCGCGCCGCTGGCCATCGAGCTGGTCACGCAGGGCTCGCTCGGCATCCCCGAGGCCGAGGAGCCCTACCTCACCTTCGTCGAGAACGCGCTGACCAAGGCCCGGCATGCCGCGCGCGCGGCCGGGGGCGCGGCGATCGCCGACGATTCCGGGCTGTGCGTCGATGCGCTGAAGGGCGCGCCGGGCGTGCTGTCGGCGCGCTACGCGACGCTGTTCGGCCAGCCGAAGAGCGACGACGACAACAACCTCGTGCTGCTCGACTGCATGCAAGCGCACGACGACCGCCGCGCCCGCTTCGTCAGCGCGCTGGTCGCGGTGCGCGAGGCCGACGACCCCGAGCCGCTGATCGCCTTCGGCCGCTGGAACGGCGAACTGCTGCGCGAGCGCGCCGGCGAGGGCGGCTTCGGCTACGACCCGCTGATGTTCATCCCGGCGCTCGGGCGCTCGGTGGCGCAGCTGAGTGCCGACGAGAAGAACCGCCACAGCCACCGTGCGATCGCATCGCGGCAGATGCTGGCCCTGATGCGCGAGGTCTGGCACCTTGGCTGACGTGATTCCGATCGGCCCGGCACTGGCCGCGCCCGGCGAATCGGCCGGTGACATGGTGGCGCGCTACATGCGCCCCGGCACGCTGCAGCTCGCCGCGCTGCCGCCGCTGTCGCTGTACGTGCACCTGCCGTGGTGCCTGCGCAAGTGCCCGTACTGCGATTTCAACTCGCACGAGAAGGCCGGCGAGCTGCCCGAGGCGCGCTACCTCGACGCATTGCGGGCCGATCTCGAAGCCGCGCTGCCGTTCGTGTGGGGCCGCCGCGTGCACAGCATCTTCATCGGCGGCGGCACGCCCAGCCTGTTCGCGCCGGCCTCCATCGACCAGCTGGTCACCGACATCCGCGCCCGCCTGCCGCTGGAGGCCGGCTGCGAGATCACGCTCGAGGCCAACCCCGGCACCTTCGAGCGCGACCGCTTCCGCGGCTACCGCGCGGCCGGCATCACGCGGCTGTCGATCGGCGTGCAGAGCTTCGACGACGAGAAGCTGCGCGCGCTCGGCCGCGTGCACGACGCCGCGCAGGCGCGCGCCGCGGTGGCCGAGGCGCGCGAGGCCTTCGACACCTTCAACCTCGACCTGATGTATGCGCTGCCCGGGCAGACGCTGGAGCAGTTCGATGCCGACCTGAAGCAGGCGCTCGATTTCAAGCCGCCGCACCTGTCGATCTACCACCTGACGATCGAGCCCAACACCTTCTTCGCGAAGCACCCGCCGGCCATCCCCGACGACGACCTCGCGTTCGACATGCTCGACCGCATCGTCGAGCGCACCGCCGCGAGCGGCCTCGCGCGCTACGAGGTCTCGGCGTTCGCGCAGCCGGGCCACCGCTGCCTGCACAACCAGAACTACTGGCAGTTCGGCGACTACCTCGGCATCGGCGCCGGAGCGCACAGCAAGCTGAGCTTTCCGCACCGTGTCGTGCGGCAGATCCGCTACCGCGATCCGGCGAAGTACATGGCGCAGGCGCTGGCGGGTGCTGCGATCTCGCAGGACGAAGAGGTCGCGCGCAAGCAGCTGCCGTTCGAGTTCATGCTGAACGCGCTGCGGCTGGTCGACGGCTTCGAGCTGGTGCGCTTCACCGAGCGCACCGGGATGCCGCTGAGCGCGATCCGCGCGCCGCTCGACAAGGCGCTGGCGCAGGGGCTGGTCGAGCAGGACGGCGGCTGGGTGCGGCCGACCGGCCGCGGGATGGATTTCCTCAGCGACCTGCAGTCGCTGTTTTTGGCCGATTGATTCCCGGATTGGCATCCAGGCTACGAATCCTGTAGCCCGGATGCCAATCCGGGATGGCCGTCACACCGACGCGCCGCCCCCATGGCGCATCAGCTCCAGCATCTCGTGCAGGTCGTAGGTCATCACCGCGAGGAAGCCGACGAGCGCGATGTAGGTCACCGCATAGCCCGCCCGCGTCTCGAACGACGCGACCCGGTAGGCCTGCGCGGCCGGGTCCCCGCGCTGCTTCCACGCGGTCCACAGCTGCGAGCCGGCCAGCACCGCCACCAGGATCAGCATCGGGCTCGGCCGCCACATCAGCATCGCCAGCAGCACCGGCACGCCGGCGAGCCACAGCCAGGGCGAGATCACCTGCGTGATGCGCCCGCCGTCCAACGGGCTCAGCGGGATCAGGTTGAACAGGTTCAGGAAGAAGCCCGAGTACGCGACCGCGAGCAGCCAGTCGATGTGCTGGTCGCGTGCGACGAAGTAGCAGGCCAGCGCGCCGAGCGTGCCGATCAGCGGGCCGCCCATGCCGACGTAGGCCTCGGTCTCGGCGTCGTGCGGCTGCTCCTTCAGCTGGATCCAGGCGCCGACGAACGGTATGAAGGTCGGTGCACCGACCGCCAGCCCGCGCTGCCGCGCCGCGATGAAATGCCCCATCTCGTGCACGAACAGCAGCACGACGAAGCCGACCGCGTAGCGCCAGCCCCAGATGAAGGCGTAGACGACCACCGACAGCAGCATCGTGCCGCCGGTCGTGAGCAGCTTGCCGAACTTCAGGCCGCTGAACAGCAGCAGGAGCAGTTTGATCACGTGTCGAATTCTCTTGTGTCGGATGTCAGGTGTCGGATTTCTTGCGCGTGAAGAACTTGCCGATCACCGCCAGCAGCCCGGCACCGGCCAGCAGCGCGACCTTGGCGAACTTCAGGAAGAACGCCGCGATCACCGCGAACAACCCGAGCTTCTTGACGGCCACGCCGGCCACCAGCGCGGCAATGCCGTACTCGGCGACCTTGTCGGTGCTGCTGTTGAAGTCGGTGTAGCCCTTGCCGCCGTTGAAGTGCAGTGCCGACAGCAGTTGGCCGGCCACCGGCTTGTCGGCCTCGATCGAGGCGCGCGAGGTGATCAGGTTCAGCGTGATGTAGCCCTCGCGGCCGAGCGCGTAGGTGTTGTAGTTGATGCTTTGCTGCGCGTCGTTCTCGCCGGGCGTGCGGGCGGCCATCGACCACACGAGGCGGTGCGTCGCCGCGTCGTAGCTCGGCTTCTGCACCCAGCCGACGATCTCGAGCTCGGGGAAGCCCTGCTCGCGGCGGCGCTTGTTGCCTTCCTCGGTGCCTTCCTTCAGGCTCTTGTACAGGTCGTCGACGTTCCAGTCCTTCGCGTCGTCGTCCTTGATGTAGCCCGAGGCCTCGTAGCGCGCGACCACCAGCCATTGCGGGTCGCCGCTGGACTGCACCAGGCCGATCAGGTGGTCGTCGCTGCTGTTGCCCATCGCCTGCATCAGGCGGCCGGCTTGCGGCTGCGGGATGTATTCCATGCCGGCGGGCAGCTTCAGCACGGCCTGGTCGCGCAGCAGGATGTCGCTCGGGCCTTTCATGGTGGCGGCCCGCGCCGCGGCGACGGCGGCCTCGCCTTCCTTCTGGCGGTCTTCCGCGGTGCCGGCGCGGCTCGCCGTGGCGGCCAGCGCGAATGCGGCGGCCAGGGCCGCAGCGGCGGCGATCTTGATGAACTTCATGGGTCCTCCGGGGTGATGCTGTGGTGTTGTCTGCGTCGCAGTTTTCAGCGCGCCCTCACGCGCCGGACCATGCTAGCGCACGGGCATCGGTGGTGTCTTCACCAAGTCTTGGGATTGCGTGAGTTCTTCGCGCAGCCAGTCGCGCAGCGCGACCAGCGGCGGCCAGTCCCGCAGGTCGGGCGGGTAGACGAGCCAGTAGGCGTAGGCCTCGTCGTCCGGCAGCGACAGCGGCGACAGCCGCACCAGCTTGCCGTCGCAGATCGCATCGGCGGCGAGCAACTCGCGCGCGAGCGCCAGGCCCAGGCCCTGCTCGGCGGCCTGCAGCATCAGCCCGGCATCGTTGAAGGCGGCGACCGGGTTGACGCGCACGCGCAGCCCGGCCAGCTCGAACCAGCGTGCCCACAGCCCCGGGCTGCCGAGCAGCGGCTCGTCGGCCAGCGCCTTGGCATCGCGCCCCTGCAGCCGGTGCGCGGCATTCGGCGAGCCGATCGCGATCAGCGGCGAATCGATCAGCCGCTCGCTGACCAGGCCTTTCCACTCGCCGCTGCCCTGGCGCAGCGCGGCATGGAAGCCGTCGCGCTTCAGGTCGATCACCTGCTGCGACGCGAACAGCTCGATGCCGATGTGCGGGTTGCGCTCGCGCCAGCGCGCCATGCGCGGCAGCAGCCAGCGCTGCGCGAACGACGGCAGCAGCGTGACGCGGATGCGGTGCTCGGCGCCCGAGGCGGCGGCCGCCGCGGCGCGCATGCCGTCGTCGAGCTGGGCCAGCGCCGGCTCCACCGCGCGCAGCAGCGC